>JAUIKU010000052.1 GCA_030430675.1 Bacteroidia bacterium
GCCCTCCGCCCTATGCCCTCCGCCTGTTGCTGTATGCTATCCCCTGTTGCTGAATGTATTCATCAGTTTTACGCCTATAACCATTTGTGAGTACCTTACTTTATAGCGATATTAAAAGCGAATAGTTGGCCACTACTATTTCACAGACATTATGAATAAAATTCTAAAGGCAGTCGCAGGACTTCTGTTCCTCATTCAGGCAGTTAATGCCCAGAGTCCGGACAGCCTGCTGGAGCAGCGTAACAGGGAATATAAGCAGCAACTGGAGTCCTACCTGCAGCACTGGATCATTGAAGAATATGACCAACGTGCCGATCAAGCGTGGTCGCGTGATTATAGCAGTATTGCGGCTTTTGAGCGCAGTGTGGAACCAAACCGTCAACGGTGGAGGGAGATCCTGAACCCTCCTGAATTTAGAAAGACCGGGCCTATGAGCAGGAAGCCCCATGCCGGGCTGAGTGACCTATCCGCAGAATGGGTGGTACTGCCCCTGGGACCAGTTACTGCCCAGGGCATCCTGGTATTTCCCGAGGGTGCCAGTAAGGAAAAACCGGTTCCATTGGTAATTGCCCAACACGGCATAGGTTCCTATCCTGAAACACCATTTGAGGAAGGTCATGAGCTTTACCATGCCTATGCCCGGGAACTTCTGGACGCTGGATTCGCGGTTTTGGCTCCGCTTAACCTCCGCACTATGGCATTCCGAAATTACATCGAACGTCTGTGCCGTCTTATTGACACCACGTTACCTGGCATAGAACTGGCCCGGATTCAGCATTTACTTGATGTGGTACTGCAAGACCCCAAGATCGATGCCAACCGGGTGGGTCTCTGGGGAATCTCCAACGGCGGTATGGCCACCATGTTCTGGACCCCCCTTGAACCCAGGATCAAGGTGGCGGTGGTAAGTGCCTGGTTCAATCACCGCCGCAATAAGATGGCGCTGCCGGATGACCGGTATGTGAGCTTCATGGTAGTAGATGAGGAACACGCTTTTATCCGGGGTTGGTTGACGGAGTTTACCGATTCCGATGTGGTATCACTGATCTGCCCTCGGCCCTTATTGATCCACCATGGCAAGCAGGACAGGATCGCCCACTGGCCTCAGGTACAGCAGGAGTTCGACCTGGCTAAAACCCATTATCAGAAGCTGGGTATTCAAGAGCGGATCGAAATAGAAATTTTTGATGGCGGGCACGAAGCAAGAACTAACACCGGGATCCCTTTCCTTCAGGAATGGCTAAAAACTACCAAATGAAAAGACGCATATTCCTGGAAAAATGTAGTTTAATAGGTTCAGCAATGGTCTACCCGGGGGTTGCGGGTGCTGCCACCGGCCCTCAATCCACCATGCCCATTGGACAGGAGTTCAAAGTGGATGTAGTTATCGTAGGGGCCGGATTGGGCGGTTGTGCTGCTGCCCTGGCAGCCTGCCGGCAAGGTGCCAATGTAGTGATGACTGAGCCTACTGACTGGATTGGTGGGCAGGTTTCTCAACAAGGAGTGCCCCCGGATGAACACCAGTGGATCGAAGAAGTTCCCGGAACCCACAGCTATGGCAGGTACAGGTCAATGATTAGGGAATATTACTGGCGTCACTACCCGTTAATCAGTCAGGCCAGAGCCAATAAATACCTGAATCCAGGTAACGGCGCAGTATCCAGAATATGTCATGAGCCCAGGGTGTCGGTAGCAGTACTGCAGTCGATGTTGGCCCCCATGCTTTCCAGCGGACAACTGACTTTACTGCTAAACACCATTCCTGTTTCTGCTGAAACCAGCGGTGACCGGGTGCTGTCCCTACGTGTGGAAAATGTCACGTCTCAACAACTCATAGAGCTTCAGGGAGACATTTTTATAGATGCCAGTGAAGAAGGAGATCTTCTGCCCATTACCGGTACCGAGTACGTATTGGGTGCAGAATCCAGGGATGAAACGGGTGAGCCCCATGCCCCTGACAGCGCGGACCCCGCCAATATACAGGCGCTCACTTATTGCTTTGCCATTGATCACCTGGTGGGAGAAGATCATACCATTGACCGGCCGGAAATGTATGACTTCTGGAAATCTCATACCCCGAAACTGGAGCCGCCCTGGTCCGGACCACTGCTTTCACTGGCCTATTCCTATCCTCGCAACTTAGTACCTAAAACGTTGCCCTTTATTCCCTGTGGCCGTGAAGAGGCTGCACCGGTAACAGAAGATTTGAATCTATGGTTGTACCGGCGGATCATACATCGAGGTAATTTTGAGGCAGGCGCTTATAAAAGTGATATCACCTTGATTAACTGGCCACAAAATGATTACATGCTGGGCAATATTACCGATGTCAGTGAAGAGGAGAGAAAGAAACACATATATCAATCCAAGCAATTAAGTCTTTCTTTGCTCTATTGGTTACAAACCGAGGCACCCAGACCAGATGGTGGACAGGGCTGGCAGGGACTCAGATTGCGAAAAGATATTATGGGCACAGAAGATGGCCTGGCTAAATTCCCTTATATCCGGGAGTCTCGCAGAATAAAGGCCGAATTTACCATTCTGGAACAACACCTAACCCTGGAGGAACGCCGCAAGGTAACTGGAGAAACCGATAAGCAGATCTTAGCAGAGCCCTTTCCCGATACCGTGGGGATTGGCTATTATCATCTTGATCTTCACCCCAGCACCGGTGGAGATAACTATATTGACACTGCCAGTGTGCCTTTTCAAATTCCACTGGGAGCGTTGATTCCTCAACGGGTAGAGAACCTGATACCAGCCTGTAAGAACATTGGCACTACCCATATTTCTAACGGATGTTACCGGCTGCACCCGGTAGAATGGTCCATAGGTGAAGCGGCAGGAACCCTGGCAGCACATAGCCTGGCCCGAAAAATAGTTCCCAGGAAAATCCGCCGGGATAATAAGGAGTTATCAGAATTTCAGGACCTGCTGATCAAAACCGGGGTGGACCTGCACTGGAAGCTATGAACAAACTATAACCGATTTAATTAACAATCCTAAATTTTAGTAAATGAAATACTTATTCTCATTCCTGATATTAGTTGGCGGTTTAAACATCCCGCTGTTGGCTCAGGAGGATATCGACCTTTTCGAATTTTGGAAATACTATTCAGATGCGGAAAATTCCATGTACAAGGCTTCTTGTGAGCTGGCATTTGAGCAATTGGATGATCGCCGGCGAGAAATCTCCGGCCTTACCGGAAAAGAGGGCTTCCTGCAACGGCAATCAAAGGTGAGAAAAACCCTGGATGCACTAATAGGACCATTGCCAGAAAAGACTCCCTTAAACGCCAAGGTAACCGGAGTGATAAAGAAAGATGATTACCGGGTAGAAATGATATTATTTGAGTCGGTTCCTGGGTACTACGTAACGGCTGCGCTGTTCCTGCCCAGGCCCCGAAAGGGCAAGGTGCCGGTGGTTATTTATGCCAGCGGACATACCGATAATGGTTTCCGCAGCGAAACCTACCAACATGTCCTCATCAACCTGGTGAAAAAAGGATTTGCGGTTTTTGCCTTTGACCCCATCGGTCAGGGTGAGCGATGGCAGTATTTTGACCAGCAAGGAAATCGCCAGCTCAAAGGCACAACCATCGAGCATTCCTACCCAGGAGTACAATGCTATATAGCCGGGCATTCCCCCACCAACTACTTTGTGTGGGACGGGATTCGTAGTGTGGATTATCTGCTAACCCGAAAGGAAATAGACCCTGAACGGATTGGCATGACCGGGCGTTCCGGTGGAGGTACTCAAACTGCTTTTACCGCCGCCTATGACGAACGCATACTGGCGGCAGCACCAGAGTGTTTTATAACCAATATGGAGTATATTCTCAAGTCCATCGGACCCCAGGATGCAGAACAAAACCTCCACCGAATGATTGAGCAGGGTCTCGATCACGCCGATCTATTGGAGGTCAGGGCTCCTAAACCGGCATTGATGGTCACCACCACCCGGGATTTTTTCAGTATTCAGGGTGCCAGGGAAACTTTCACGGAGGTAAAGCAATTTTATACCGGTCTGGGGGCTTCGGATAATATTCACATGGTAGAAGACGATGAGGGACATAAGTCCACCAGGAAAAACCGGGAAGCCATGTACGCTTTTTTCCAGCAATACCTGGATAATCCGGGTAGTGCCGAAGATCTGGAAGTGGAAACCTTTCCGGAGGAAGATCTCTGGGTGACCGAGTCCGGCAGGGTGGCAGATCTGGGAGGAGAAAGTTTATTCTCGCTCAACCAAAAGGTAGTCAATCAGCAAGTAGAAGCCCTGAAACAAAACCGGGAGCAATCCTCTGGTAAATTGGATCTCGAAGCAGTTCGCAGGATCTCCGGGTTCAGCTATCCTCAGCAGCCGGCAAAGGTGGTTTTTTCCGGTCGTTTTCAATATGAAGGTTACCAGCTGGAAAAATATCTATTGCAGGGAGGTGGAGATTACCAGCTACCGTTGGCTTTGTTTAAACCGGAATCAGCAGGTAATGGCCAGTTGGTGCTATACTTTGACCAACAGGGTATGAAAAAAGCCGCGGGCCAGCAGCGATTGATCAATGAGCTAATGAATCAGGGGCTTTCGGTATTGGTAGCAGACCTCCCGGGGATTGGCAGTCTGGGGCCCGGTTATCTCAAAGGAGATGCCTACGTAGACAATACTTCATTTAATCAATGGTTTGCCGGCAATCTCAACGGGAAATCCATTGTGGCCATGAGAGCGGAAGATATGGTACGAATCACTGGCTTCGCTAAATCCCAGCTTGAAGGAGTGACGTCAATTGCGGTACTGGCTTTGGGTACTTTGGGAAGTGAGGCATTGCATGCGGCAAATTTTGAAACTGATATTTCGCAGGTGGCTTTGATCAATCCCTTTCTGAGTTATGCGGAAATTGCCATGACCAGGCACTATATGTCTTCCTATATTCCTTCAGTAGTAGCCGGAGCGGTAAAAATCTACGACCTGCCAGATTTGATGGCTGGACTGGATCAACGTAGGCTGTTTGTGGTAAATCCCCTGAATGCACAAGGAGAAGCATACAACGATCAGGAGCTTAATAATGTGTTAAACTACCCGGGCCAGGTACTTAGCAATACCGGGAAAGATTTTCAGTTATCAACAGATCTGAATGAAAGCCAAATAGTGGACAGTTTGCTGGAGTGGTTTAAGTAGATAATACAGCAGCACTTGCAACAACCCTGGCAGTGTTCAGTCGGCAGTTTACCCAGTCCCCAACGCCCAAAGCCCAAAGCTCAAAGCCCAATGTTCCACTAGTAATTCTGATATACCGGCAGTCTGAACGAGAACGCGCTGCCTTTGTTGAGTTTGCTGGTAAGGTGAATGGTAGCGTTGTGAATTTCCAGGATCTTTTTTACAATGGCCAGTCCCAGCCCTACGCTTGATTTTGAAACAGGGTCATCGTTGGCTTTCTCAGAAGAGATGGACTTGGACAGGTTGAAATACCTGTCGAACACCAATGGGATATCTTCCTGGGGTATACCCCGGCCAGTGTCCGTAACCTTTACTTCCACGTCATTGCCAAAGTTATGAGTCTCAATAGTTACGATCCCTCCGTCTTTGCTGAATTTAATGGCGTTATCCATTAGGTTTTGAAGCACTCTCTCAATTAATGAGATGTCCGCATGGACCATGGGAATATTGTTATCCACCACCGGTACAATGGTAATGTTCTTCTGTTCTGCCGCCAGTTTGTGATTTTGACTGACGTCCTGTACCAATTCCGTAATAAAGAACGGTTCTTTCTTCGGTTGCACTTCTTTAGCCTCCAGTTTGGACAATTCAAATAAATCACCTACCAGCTTTTTCAATCTTTCAGTACTTTTCAGAATGGTTTCCAGGTATTGGTTTCGTTGTTCAGGTTTGATGTCGTCGGTTTTCATCAACATGGTTTCGACGTAACCGTGGATGACACTCAAGGGTGTGCGTAAGTCATGAGAAACATTGGCTACCAGTTCTCTTCGCAGGTTTTCAGTGGTCTTTATTTTTTCAATGCTGTTGAGAATTTCCTGGGCCATATCATTAAAAGTGATTGCCAGCAATTTTAACTCGCCACTGGATTTTACGGGGACCCTTTCCTCCAGGTGGCCGTCTTTAAAACGTCTTACTGCCGCTGTGATCTGATTGAGATACCGGGTGATAAACCAGAATATCAACATCCCCGCCAACAAAGTAGCTACCAGTGTGATTAGCATAGTTTTACCACCCAGCCGCATCACATAATTGCCAATAAGCTCCTGGGCTGCCATATCGTATTCTTCACTGGCCAAAACCACATAGACGTAACCGGCCAGCAACCCCGATTCCATAACAGGTGCTGCCGAAAATTCTTTCTTAACTCCGGGGTTTCTGGGATCATCTCCGGTAATAAATTCCTGTCCTTCATTGTCTATAAATGATAGTATGGGTGCAATATTGACTCTTTCCAGTTTTACCTTTTTATAGGGTGCCACGTAATTCAGGATGGTGCCCTCACTATCCAGCAGATAAACTTCGATACTTGGATTGATGGCCATCATGCTGTGCATGATCTTATCCATAGACGCCTCGTCTACCTGGCCGTTCTGAAAGCTTGGTTTGACCTCTTGCACTACATGTGCCGCCAGCTCGATATTCAGCCTTTGGTTCTTTTCTTGAAAATACTTCTGTACGGTATCTGCGGTTATGAAAATGTAGGCACCCCCAATAATCACCAGTAGCACTAAAAGTGTAGAGGCCATTTTCCAGTACAGGCTGCCGAAAATGTTATGCTTAGTCATGATTTACAGTTATTCATCGGTAAAACGATAACCAACGCCCCAGGTGGTAAGTATATATTCCGGTTGGTTGGGATCAGGCTCAATTTTTGCCCTTAGTCGATTAATATGAGAATTCACGGTATGTTCATATCCTTCAAAATCATATCCCCAAACCAGTCGAAGCAGCCTTTTGCGGGTATAGCTGTGGCCGGGGTTTGAAGCCAGCAATACCAGCAGGTCGAACTCCTTGGGAGTCAGTTCCAATCGTTTTCCTTGCAGTGTTACTTTGCGTTTGTCCTTATCTATGATCAGCTCATTTTTGCTCAATACGGTTTCCGCCTTTTCTTTGCTGGTCTGCTGAATCATGTTTACCCGGCGAAACATCGCCTTTACCCTGGCTCTGAATTCCCGAACACTGAAAGGTTTGGTCAGGTAATCATCCGCACCAGTCTCCAGTCCCAGAACTTTGTCTATTTCTTCAGACCTGGCTGTGAGCATAAGGATAGGAGTGGGCACCTTGTGGGCTCTCAGTTCTTTGCAGACGTCGAGTCCGTCCAGTTTAGGTAGCATAAGATCCAGTATGATCAGGTCAAAAGCTTCATTCAAGGCTTTTTGCAGACCTGTCTCACCATCAAAGGCGGCATCGGTTTCACAATCCAGGTCCGTAAGATGAATCTGAAGTAATTCAAGAATATCCGGGTCATCTTCAACAATCAGAATTTTTCTCATGGTAATCCGCTCCTGGATCAAAAGTAGGTTTTAATTATCACAAAACTCTCAC
The DNA here is from genome assembly GCA_030430675.1 of Bacteroidia bacterium. GTDB lineage: Bacteria > Bacteroidota > Bacteroidia > Cytophagales > Cyclobacteriaceae > SZUA-3. Next base: position 7,532 of record JAUIKU010000052.1, read on the forward strand.
GTGCAGATTACAGTTCTCTTGGGAAAGTCATACATGGCCTATTCAGATCACAATCTGTAGGTACAATATAACCTTAAATTAATATTCATTTAAACCTGTGGTAGTTTTCGTTGTCTAAATTTGAACAGCAATGCAAGTAGGTCTTATGAAGGTACTTGAATCTTGTCAATGGAGAGAAAAGGTCATGCCGGTGCTTCTGAAAAAATACGACGAAGCCCTGACTGCAGAGGACCATACTGTACAAAATGTCGTATTGGAATACTACGGGAACTTTAGTGAATTGTCCCTTGATGTAGAGATTCTGTCTGCCATAGATCAACAGCTACAGGTTAACATACCACTGGCTGAATTACCGGCATTGGCCTCTAAAAACAGGATCGTACGGATCCAACTTCCCGGGTATACTTCCGGCCGGTAGCTAAGGCTGGTCTTTATTAGCTTCTTCCTCCAGATGATCCACCAGGTCCATCTTTAACGACTTCAACAACTGTTCGGCATGCTGATATTTTTCGCTTAGCAATGACACCTCCCGGGCTTCAAGCTGGATCATGGCATCAAAATCGTGAAATTTTTGATCTATTCTCCGTTCGATGGTTTCTACGTAATTCTCAAGTTTTCCACTGACATCTTCCTTCAATGCAGTTCGTCCCTTGGATACTTCTGAGGCAAAACTCTTTATCACTTTTTGACGCTTAATTCCCACGGTGATCCCGGCAAATATGATTCCTACCGCAGATAAAATCCCTCCGGTGATATCAAATGCCATACTCTTGGTAACGGTGGCAATTACCACACCGATAACTGCCAGCCCCCCGCCTTTGGCCAGGTCAGGAGTAAACTGTGAATCCCGGGGGATCAGGCTTTCATCCACAAAATTTTCAGTGCGGTTCAGGAAATCTGTGAAGGCTTCCTGCAGTTCCTGCATTACCTGGACCCTCTTTTCTGATATATCTGCAAATATGCCCTGGTCGGTTTTTAGAATGGTCTTGTTGTGCTGGATCTTCAACTGGATCATCTTCGCCATTTGCTGAATACTGTCGGCTACTGAAACCACCCCGTCATTCACTTTTTTAGTCAGTTCCTGCTTTAAGCTCACCTCCATTTTGTCTGTCAATTCGGTAAGCCAGCCGGTGGGCGATTCTTTTTTACTGAAAATAGATTTTACCGAACGCTTGATCAACGTGAAGAAGCCCAATCCCCGGCCCAGGGTTTTTTCCGCTTCTGTGGTAATGCTGTCGTAACCGGCTATCATGTTTTCCACCAGCAGTTTCACCTGTTTTTTTGATTGCTTTCCCTGGTTCTCGAGTGTTTCTACTACCTCCTTTCTGAAACCTTGATCTTCCCGGAGTTGTTTCTGACGTTGCTCCAGTCCAGAACCGATCTTACTCATTATTTCCCCGGCAGTGGTAAGATTATTCTCTAGTTTAAGCCAGGGAGCCTTGCCTCCGGTAATGTTGGCATTAATGTAGTCGATAACCAAATCAACCCCGCTGCCCTCTAACGCTCCGTCAATAGCCTGTTTAGCGGATACAGCAAATACCTTGGGGTCGGTGATCCCCTTTTTCTCCGCTTGCCTGGCTACCCCCCGGATATTTACCTGCAGATCTTCAGGTGTCATCAGGTCCGCCTGCTGCAATACGAAAATTACTTTCTTTCGCCATTCGGCGCTAATAAAATCAAAGAATTCCCAGGCGGATTGCCGGTAGGGGTTTTTGGCTTCAAACACAAATACGATAAGGTCACTAACAGGAATAAACCGCTGGGTAATCTCCTGATGATGTTGGATTATGGTGTTGGTACCGGGAGTATCTACAATGGCAATTTCCTTTAGGATATCGACGGGATGAAAAACCTTTTTCAGGTATTCATTGATAACGATAACCTCTTCTTCACCGTATAAAACTTGTTGTATAGTGTCGGTACAGGGATCAGGGGCGACTTTACAAATCTCTTCCCCGGTATCAAGCAGGGCATTGATAAAACTGCTTTTGCCAGATTTAACCTCACCCACAATAACAAACATGAATGGTTCCCTGATGCGTTCTCTTAGGTCGCTGGTATTCTCTGCCAACTGGGGATTGTTGATCCGCTCGACCAGTTCGTGCAGGGTTTTTATGGCCTCGGAAAGCCGGATTTTAAACCCCCTCAGTGTGGCATCAACAATTTCATGTGACATGGTCAAATATAACTGTCCGCTGTTAAAACTATATATAATCTATCTATTTGTGTGTAAATTGAAGAATTGAACGCATAATAATATGAGTAAACCACTCAAACTAGGCCTTATTGCGGTTTTCGGAGCTGTGGTCGTTTACCTGATCAATCCCACCCTGTGGGGACTACTGGCAGATAAACCGGCACCCAGTAGCACGGCAACCGCCAGCTTCAGTGCCAGTATTCCCGTTAGCGGTACTATCGTCAATCCCCAAAAGATCGACAACAAAATATCGGTTACCGGTTCGGTGGTGGCAAACGAATCTGTGGAGCTCAAGAGTGAGATATCCGGTTTGGTGGAAAAGATCCATTTCAAAGAGGGCACGCCGGTAAAAGAGGGAACGCTTTTGGTAAGCCTTGACGATGACGAAATACTGGCGCAATTGGAAAAAATGCGTTATACCCAAAAACTGATGGAGGACCAGGAGTTTCGGCAACGTTCATTACTGGAGAAAGAGGCCATAAGTCAGGAGGAGTACGACATTGCACTAACTGAGCTGAATACTGTGGCTTCCGATATTAAGATACTACAGAGCCAGTATGCAAAAACCAAGATCAGGGCCCCATTCAATGGAATAGTGGGGTTGCGGCAAATCAGTGTAGGAAGTTATTTAACACCTAACGAACCCATTGTGAATATTTACAGTATCAACCCGGTTAAAATCGACTTTTCCGTTCCGGAGAAGTATTCCAGTAAGGTTCAGGTGGGAGATGCCATAAGATTTATTACCGATGCCATGGAAGCCCCCGGGGAAGGAAAGATATACGCCATAGAGCCCATGGTCGATAACGAAACCCGCACTCTCAAAATGCGTGCCTTAAGTCCTAACCCCGGTGGACGGCTGTTACCCGGACAGTTTGCCAAGGTGGAGCTAATTTTTAGTTCCTTAGAACAGGCGCTAATGATACCTACAGAGGCGGTTATTCCTGAATTGGGAGGTCATAAGGTCTTCATTTCACGCCAGGGGGTGGTAGAATCGGTACCCGTGGAGGTAGGCATACGCACGGAGAGTAAGGTACAGATAGTAATGGGGCTTCAGCCTAATGATACGGTTATTACCTCAGGTATTTTACAAATAAGGCCGGGATCGACGGTAGACCTGACCCTGACCAATTAATTATGAGCCTCAGTAGCATCAGCATCAATCGTCCGGTATTGGCAATAGTCTTGTCTATTGTCATCATTATTTTCGGAATTGTTGGCTTTAGCTTCCTGGGAATCAGGGAATACCCCAGTGTTGACCCTCCGATAATAACCGTAGTAACCGCATATACCGGGGCTAATGCCGATATCATAGAATCACAGTTGACCGAACCCCTGGAAGAATCGATCAACGGTATCGATGGGATTAAGACACTTACTTCGGTGAGCAGGGATGGACGCAGTACCGTAACCGTGGAGTTCGATCTGGAAGCGGACCTGGAACGGGCGGCCAATGATGTACGTGACCGGGTGTCCCGGGCTATGGGTCAGCTACCACCTGATGCGGAACCTCCCATTGTAAGCAAGGCCGATGCCGACTCCTGGCCCATAATCATTACCAGCCTGAAAAGCGACAACCGGTCGCTGCTGGAGTTGACCTCCTTCGCGGAAAATGTGGTTAAGGAGCGGCTACAAACCATACCCGGAGTGAGTCAGGTCAGGGTCTGGGGAGCGAAAAAGTATTCCATGCGGCTCTGGCTGGATCCGGTGAAGTTATCGGCCTACCAATTGACACCGGTGGATGTTTTGGATGCCCTGACAGCCAACAATGTGGAACTCCCCTCCGGAAGGGTGGAAGGTATGAATACCGAGCTTACCGTGCGTACCATGGGAAGATTGGACAGCCCGGCGGAATTCAACCAGTTGATTGTAAAAGAGGAACTTAGCGGTATTGTGCGGTTTCAGGATATCGGTAATGCCGAACTGGCACCGGAAAATGAACGGACCATACTAAAAAGAGATGGTGTTCCTATGGTAATGCCCATTATCATAGCTCAACCCGGATCCAATCATATCGATATAGCCAATGAATTTTACCGAAGGTTCGAACCGATCCAGGAAGGCCTTCCGGAAGACATTGTGGCGGAAGTTAACTTCGACAGTACCCAGTACATTAAAGCTTCTATTAAGGAAGTGGAACAAACCATCTTTCTGGCGTTTATTCTGGTGGTGAGTATCATATTCCTGTTCCTGCGGGATTGGAGGACCACCGTAATACCGGTGCTAACCATCCCCATATCATTGATTGGAGCTTTTTTCATCATGTACGTGGCTGGCTTTACCATAAATGTGTTGACACTACTGGGCATTGTACTGGCCATTGGGTTGGTGGTTGATGACACCATCGTGGTGCTGGAAAACATTTACAAAAAAATAGAAGAAGGACAGGTGCCCATGGAAGCAGGGATTAAGGGCACTAATGAGATTTTCTTTGCAGTAATATCCACTACCATCGCGCTGGCGGCAGTTTTCACTCCGTTGGTATTTCTGCAGGGGTTGACGGGGAAGCTGTTCAGGGAGTTCGGTATAGTAGTAGCCGGAGCGGTGATCATTTCCAGCTTTGTGGCATTGACCCTTACCCCGATGATCAGTACCAGGTTACTGAAAAAACGTGCAAAGCATCCCTGGTTTTATACCTGGAGCGAACCATTCTTTGTCTGGCTTACCGATAAGTACCGACAAACGCTAAAGGGATTTATGAACAATCGCTGGTGGGCTTTTCCCATTATGGCCATTTCAGTGTTGTTGATCTACCTGCTGTATCAACAACTTCCCAGTGAGCTGGCGCCTCTGGAAGACAGGAACTCCTTTAGGGTAATGGCAGTTGCCCCGGAAGGTGTGACCTTCGAGTATATGGATCAGTATGTGGATGATCTCACCAAATTGACCATGGAGCAGGTACCGGAACGGAATTTTATCGGATCTGTGACTTCGCCGGGGTTTGGTGCCAGTAGTTCGGTAAACTCCGGTTTCTTATTCGCCATGCTCAAGGATCGTTCAGAGCGACAGCGGTCAGCCCAACAAATTGTTACGGATGTAACCCCTGCCATTCAAAATCTTACCAGGGCCAGGGCGTTTGTCATCCTGCCGCAAACACTGGGTACCAGGGGGCTGTCCGGATTTCCGGTGCAGTTTGTAATTCAGGCGCAAAACCTGGAAAAGCTAAAAGAAATCCTGCCCTCATTTATGGAAAAGGCATATGCTGATCCCACTTTCAGCTTTGTTGACCTGGATTTGAAATTCAACAAACCGGAAATCAATATTGAAATTGACCGGGATAAAGCCAGGTTTCTGGGAGTTTCGGTACTGGATATTGCCAGAACCCTTCAACTGGCATTTAGCGGACAACGCTTCGGTTATTTTATTATGGATGGTAAGCAGTACCAGGTAATTGGCCAGGTGGCCCGGGAAGACAGGAACGATCCTCTGGATTTGCAGTCCCTGTATGTCAGAAGCAGCAACAACCAGCTAATACAGTTGGATAACCTGGTAAAACTCAGGGAAGAAAGTAATCCACCGCAGCTTTTCAGGTTCAACCGGTTTGTTTCTGCTACGGTATCGGCTAGTCCGGCTCCGGGCAGTACTGTAGGAGATGGGATCGAAGCCATGGAGCGGATCGCAGATGAAGTATTGGATGCAAGCTTTTCAACCGCATTGGCAGGCACTTCCAGTGAGTTTATGGAAAGCACCTCCAGTCTTTATTTTGCATTTGTATTCGCCCTTATCCTGATCTACCTGGCCTTATCTGCTCAGTTTGAAAGTTTCAGGGATCCCTTCATTATCATGTTTACCGTTCCCCTGGCCATGGCAGGTGCCTTGTTGACCTTGCAGTTGTTTGGCGAAACACTTAATATTTTTAGTCAGATTGGGATTATTATGCTTATTGGATTGGTGACAAAAAACGGTATTCTAATCGTAGAATTTGCCAATCAGAAAAAATCAAGGGGTGAAAGTATAGATCAGGCCATACTATCGGCCGCATCACAGCGTTTTCGACCCATTCTAATGACCAGCCTGTCCACCATATTGGGCATCCTTCCTATTGCACTGGCACTGGGTGCCGGTGCGGAAAGCAGGGTGTCCATGGGACTTACCGTGATTGGGGGACTCATTTTCTCCACCTTGCTGACGCTGTACGTAATCCCGGCGATCTATACCTATATAACCGGAAAAGAAAAAAGGTTGGCCAGGTTCTAAATTATATGAAAAGAATTTACATTACCCTGTTTTTGGTAGTACAAATGTCGGGTGTAGCGGCCCAAAACCAACTCACCCTGGAGGAGGCTATTCGACTTAGTCTTGAAAACAACTTTTCCATAAGAATAGCCCGGAATGACCAGAGGATAACCGATAACAACCATCAACCCGGCAATGCGGGAATGCTGCCAATAGTGGACCTGGAGGCGCAACAGAGTTATACCCGTCAAAATACCGAACTGGAAATACAAGGACAGGATGGTACCTTTAATGTGGGAGCGGACTGGGCAAAATCAGATCGTCTCACAGGTTCGGCCCGGCTCAACTGGACCATATTCGACGGTCTTGGTATGTTCATGACTATGGAAAAGCTGGCAGCTATGAAGCAGTGGGGTGAATTAAACACCCTGCAACAAGTGCAGAATACCGTAGCTGAGGTTACCATAGCTTATTATCAGGTGCGGCTGGAACAGGCCAGGCTGGGGGTATTGGAGGAGAATCTGGAGATCTCATTGCAAAGACAGCAATTTGCCCAGGACCGGTACGAGGTAGGCAAGGGGTCAAAGGTTGACTATTTAGCGGCACAGGTCGATTATAACAGCGACCGCACCGGATTGATTGTACAACAGCAGCGCATCGATCATGCCAAGGTAGACCTAAACGTGGTTCTTGGACGTGACGCTGATACGCCACTGGAAGTGGTATCAAATGCCAACATAGATACCACATTGCAGTATGAAACTTTGGCACAGGATGTGGAAAGGGCTAATCCGGAAGTGCTTAAGGCCCTTCAGGATCACAATATCGCCTATTATCAGTATCGCGAAGAAAAAGCCAGCAGGTATCCCAGTATTGGACTGGACTTGGCTTACAACTATACGGAATCGCAAAACGAAGCCGGACAGCTTAGGTCCTCAGTTTTCGATGGCGTCACCTATGGTGTTAGTGCCCGCTGGAATCTGTTTGACGGCAATAATACCAACAGGAGAGTGCAGAATGCCAGGGTAGCTCATGAGACTACTTTGTTGGCTCTTGATGAGTCGAGGTTATTTGTAAAGGCCGAGCTCAGGAAGGTTTATATACGTTATAAAAACAGTATACAGGTAGTGGGGCTGGAAAGGGAAAATCTGGAAGTTGCCCAGGAAAATGAGGCCATTGCCATCGAACGATTCCGGCTGGGAGCCAGTGATTTTCTGGTATTGCGTGAAGCCCAAAGAAACCTGGTAGATGCCAACGGACGCTATCTTGATGCCATGTTTTCCACCAAGTTGGCAGAGACAGAATTGCTCCGGTTATCCGGAAATCTGGTACCAATAGCTACGCCGTGATCCGATCGGGATATGGGTGCTGTTGCAAATGCAGTCTTCTTATCAATAAAAATACTTCAGCCTCCAGTGCGGGATACAAGGCATGAGCCGGAATAGTGTCCACCTGGTTGAATTCCCAGGTCAGTATTTGTTTGCCTTCGATTCCTCTGGCCCGGTCAAGCCGATGCGACAATTCTTGGCCTGATATCAACACTATGTAATCCGACTCCCTTAGGTCACCTGGCTGTAATGCCTGCGGATGCCTGGGATTAGCAGTCATCAGTACACCTCTGGCTATAAGTGCATTGGTGGTCCTGGGATCTATGGGGTCAGGTTGATGTTGTATCTGAATCCCCCTGGAACAGCTGTGGTAATTTAATAGCTGCTCACCTGCCAGATGATTGAATATTACCTCAGCAAATCTACTGGCACAATGATTGGTGACCCCCAGAAATAATATTTTGTTCTTCATTTGGTAATTCTGTATAGTGCAATAACTGCAAGAGTATGTGTTTTGGTATGTTTATTACCAAAAAGTAACCCGGTTGGCCTTAAAATACTTCCAATCTCAGGGCAAAAGATTTAACAATAAATTTATCCACGGAATTTTATTGGTTTGTATATTGCGTGGTTTCTCCGTTTATCAAAATCTAATTGGTATAACTATGGCAAAAACGTTCGAATTCGAATTTCCATTTAACATAAACCCCAAATATTCCCCTACCGTGGCGTACTTCAGCATGGAGTTTGCCATAGACCAGGCCCTGAAAATTTATTCCGGTGGTCTGGGATTTTTGGCAGGGTCTCACATGAGAAGCGCCTATGACCTTAAACAACCGGTAATCGGAATTGGCATCTTGTGGAAAAAAGGATATTACGATCAGATAAGAAAGGCCGATAAATCCATGGAAGTGTTGTTCCAGGAAAAGATCTATTCTTTCCTGGAGGATACGGGAATAAGTTTTGAAATTGCGATTGATCAGCATCAGGTAAAGGTCAAGGCATTTTACCTGCATCCATCCACTTTTGGTACTGCACCCATATTTTTATTGAGTACCGATCTTCCGGAAAATGATTATCTGGCGCAGACCACTACGCACCGTTTGTACGACTCAAATGTGGCTACCAGGATTGCTCAATACATTTTACTGGGAGTGGGAGGAGCCAAACTTTTGGATCTTCTGGGAATAGCACCCGATGTTTACCACCTGAATGAAGCCCATGCCCTGCCGGCGGCATTTTATCTGTACAATAAATACCAGGCATTTTCCGAAGTGAAGAAACGGTTGGTACTCACTACCCATACTCCGGAACAGGCAGGCAACGAGGTGCATCAATTTTCACTGTTGGAGAAGATGGGATTTTTCAGCGGACTTGAGGGAGAAGCGGTAAGAGAAATTACCGGTATTGAAGGCCAGTTTTTCAATCAAACCCTGGCCGCACTTCGATTGAGTAAGATTGCCAACGGCGTTAGTAAAAAGCATGGCGAGGTAGCCACCAAAATGTGGGAAGACCAAAGCGACATTTGCCAGATTATCTCTATTACCAATTCCCAGAATCAACGTTATTGGGCGGATAAAAAGTTGTACAAACTTCAGGCTAAGCACGACGTCACTGGTATTCAACAACGGAAAAGAGTCCTGAAACGAAAATTCTTTGAAGTCGTAGCCGATCAAACCGGAAAGATTTTAGACCCCAACGTGTTGACCATTGTGTGGGCCAGGAGATTTGCCGAGTACAAGCGGCCAGATCTCATAACTTCCGACTTTGACCGGTTTAAAAAGCTGGTTACTGACAAAAAACGGCCTTTACAGGTGATCTGGGCGGGAAAACCCTATCCGCTTGACTACGGGGCTATCGGAACTTTTGACAACCTGGTATACATGAACAAGGAATTCATGAATTGCGCGGTACTGGTTGGCTATGAGCTTTGGTTGTCTAAAATGTGTAAAAGAGGAGCGGACCTGTGGCTGAACAACCCCAGGGTCACCAGGGAGGCATCTGGAACCAGCGGTATGACAGCAGCCATGAATGGAGCTATCAACTTTTCCACCCAGGATGGTTGGATACTGGAATTCTCCAAACATGGAGAAAACAGTTTCGTAGTGCCAATCGTGGACACTTCGTTACCGCACCACGAACAAGATAGAGCGGATGCGAAAAATTTGCTGGATGTACTGGAGGACGAGATTCTGCCAAAATACTATGACCATCCCGACGAATGGAACAACATTGTAATGAACAGTTTATCGGATGTGGTTCCCTACTTCGATTCTGACCGAATGGCGGATGAATATTTCAAAAATCTGTACCAGTTCGAATATCAGCCATCGGTAGTGAATTCTGTTGATCGTTGATTTTTTGATCAGTGCATAGTATTTGGTAAATTGATAAAATGAGCACTATGCAACTTTCAAGTCAGGTACAGGCATTACAGAAGATTTCCTTATTCTCTGAACTACCAGAGCAGGTATTACAACAGTTGGCTTCCGAGTTACAGGAGGTAGAAGCTCAGAAAGACCATGTGATCATTCGTAAGGGAGACGAGGGGGACAGCATGTTTTTGGTGGTTCGAGGTGCGGTAATGGTGCATGATGGTGATCGCATCCTGGCAACGTTGATAGCTGGTGAATATTTTGGAGAGTATGCACTGATCGACAACTATACCCGCAGCGCCTCAGTAACCGCTACCCAGCCAACCATACTGTTGCAACTGAGCAGGGAGGGATTTAATACGATAATGGAACAGCATCCAAAGCTTAAGGATGCGGTACTGAAAGAGCTGATTAAACGACTGCGAAATTTAAATGCCATCCAGGAACAGTTGATCAGGAGCAACAATGAAATACAGAGTCAGAAAAGGGAGATTCAGCAAATGAATGCCTATTTGTCGGAGGTTAATGAGGAGAAAGACAAGATCATGCGTATTCTGGCACATGAGCTGAAGAACACTTTAACCAGTACCATTAGTATCAGCGAAACCCTCCAGGAGGAGTTGAAGGAACGAACTCCTGACTTAACCGAGTACATGGAAAGGATGACCAGTTCGCTATGGAGGATGAATGATCGCATTGACAGGATTCTGTCGGTAAAGTCCAAACTGCCGGCTGAAAAAGAACTGGAGGTAACGGAGGTGAACCTATCTGAACTTACCGATGAGCTAGCTAAACAGTTTAATGAAGTAGCCATGGAGAAAGGTGTCAAGCTGGTTTTTAAAACAGAACCTTATATTGCTAACCTGGACCGGATCTATATCCATGAGATACTGGAGAACCTCATTGGGAATGCCATTAAGTTTTCCCCGGGAGGAAAAAGAGTACTGGTTAGAACCGAAGAAAAAGAAGATATCCTGAATATAATAGTTTCCGACCAGGGCCCCGGCATGTCGGAACAGGCAAAAAAACCTCTCACCGACCCTGAGATTATGGACGAGGTAAATATAAAGAACGCCTCTGACCTCAGTCTTACTATTGTGCGAAAATTCACCGAGGCCATGGGCGGTACCATCGAGTGTCAGAGCGAACCGGGAAAGGGAGCCGATTTTATTCTCAAATTCAAGGAATACCAGAAACCGGAGGGCGACGGCAAATTCTGGGGTATTTTCAAGTCATAGCCGATCAGCCGGTATACTTCTTTATTACCACTGTTGCATTATGTCCTCCAAAGCCAAAGGTGTTACTCATAGCATAGTTAACCGGCCGAGAAACTGCCTGATCTGGTGGAGTGATCTTTAAACCCTCTGGTACTGCAGGATCAAGCGTTTCGATATTGATGGTGGGTGGTAGTTTATCATTGGCCACCGCCATGGTGCAAATCAACCCTTCAATAGCGCCGGCGGCTCCCAGCAAATGACCTGTCATAGATTTGGTAGCACCTACCCAGGTATTATTTTTAGCGGGCAGGAGCTTTTGTATGGCCGACAGTTCAGAAAGGTCACCAACCGGGGTGGAGGTAGCATGTGCATTGATATAATCCAGGGCTCCAGCCTGGATTCCAGCCTCTTCCAGGGCTAGTTCCATACCTTTTAAGGCGCCAATCCCTTCCGGATGAGTGGCGGTAGGATGGTAAGCATCGGCAGTCATACCTCCTCCTGCTATTTCTCCGTAAATGGTAGCCCCTCTCATCAGGGCATGGTCAAGGGATTCAAGAATGAGAGCTGCAGCCCCTTCTCCCATTACAAATCCATCCCTGTCTATATCGAATGGCCTGCTGGCAGTAGCGGGATCCTCATTCCGGGTGGAAAGGGCCTTCATTGCCCCGAATCCGCCAACTCCCGATTCGGTAATGGGAGCTTCAGATCCACCGGCCACTATCAGGTCGGCTTTTCCCAGACGGATGTAGTTGAACGCATCGATTATTGCGGTGGTGGAGGAGGCACAGGCGCTTACCGGACAGTAGTTAGCCCCCTTTAAACCATATTTGATACTGATTGCGCCGGAAGGAGTATCGATCAGTATTTTAGGTATAAAAAACGGACTGAATCTGGGGTTCCCATCTGAGGTGGCATAAGCTTTTACCTCCTGATCGAAGGTAAAGATACCGCCGTTACCGGAAGACCAGATCACCCCGCACCGGTGGGGGTCGATGGAATCGAAATCAAGGCCCGCGTGCCTCACCGCTGCTTCCGAGGCTACCAGTGCATATTGCGTGAAGGGGTCGGTTTTGCGGGCTTCTTTGCGGTCAAAGTGATCCAGAGGGTTGTAGGATTTTAACTCACAGGCAAACCTGGTGCGAAACTTTTCCGTGTTGAACTTTGAAATCGCTGTGGCTCCACTGGTGCCATTAACCAGGTTTTTCCAGAAATCCTCAAGCGTATTTCCAATAGGAGTAAGTGCCCCTAATCCGGTGATGACCGTTCTTTTTAGTTCCATAATACTAACTTACTAGTAAGTAAAATTTAAATCAAGATATATTTGCTTTATGTTGCGATAGAAGAAATCATCTCCTAACAATCGAGCCAGTTGCAGTGATCCGGTAAGGCTGCTGAGAATACAAACGGCTTTGTCCTGGCTGCTTCCCTGAAAATCCACTACTCCCGATTGTCTGCCGTGATCCAATAACCGGGCCATCCATTTTTGAATTTCGTCGGTTAACTCATTTATTACAGATTGCATGGATGGGGGTAGCGTATAATAGTCCGTAGCCAGAGAACCGATCAGACATACTCTGTGCTGCGATTTTAAGTTGTAACTATAGCTATTAATAAACCAGTCAAACTGTTGCCTTACAGGTTTGACCCGGTTTTCCGGATGGTTGACCCATTTGGTGAATCGGGTCCTGGTACGCTGTACAATCTCAATGCCCAGCGCCTCCTTGGTGGGGAAATGATAGTGAATGGCGGCATTTTTTATTCCCAGTTCCTGAGCGATATGGTGATAGCTAAACCCATTGTAACCCAATCGCTGCAGCAGTGATTCACCCAGCTCTAATATCTTTCTTTTGGTACTGCTTTTGCCAGCCACGCACAAATATAAACAAACTTACTAGTAAGTAAAATATTATTTCAGATCAATTGCGTTTGACTGCCGGTTTAATATTAAAAAAGTATGGAAGGGATTGATATCAAGCAGCTCAATGCCGATATTTATCTAGGATGCCAGCCGGATAGTATAACACGGTACCCCTGAAAGACGTTTATTTTATCAGAACCGGTTTCATGAAAAAGCTGCTTATAGTAATGGTAATTCTGTTACAGCTGCCACTATGTGGTCAGGAGCATGAGATCATTAGAAGCAGTTATTTTGGGGGGGGCAGTTATTACATAACCGAATCCCAGCGCGGTGCCATACATCACTTTCTGGATTCATTGCCTTATCTGGAAAATTATCAGATATCGATTAGCAGCCACACAGATAATATTGGAGGCATAGAATACAATCAATGGCTTTCACAAATGCGAAGCGAGGCGGTACTGCAGCAACTGGTTGATAAGCAGATCCCCAGGGAAAAGGTGTTGATCAGGAACAACGGGTTGCACAATCCTTATTTTGACAATAAGACTCATATTGGGAGGCTGAGTAACCGCAGAGTGGATATTATCTTTACCCCGCCGGTGTTTTAGCATAAACGCCAATCAAGGTCAAACGGGCTAAGCTAAAATCTAAACACCATTCCTTCTTCCGCAATATTAAACCCCTGGTTCAGTACGGAATCCTTCTCTATTCCCTCCTGTAAAATGGGGTTGGTATGATTGAAATGAATAAAATGCACTTTCTCTTTTTCTACGGAAGGCAGGTCATTGAGTAATGCCATACTTTCCACGATGAATGGATGAGGGATAGAAGCCATATCACGGCCCTTAATTTCACCATCCTTCATAAAACTGCCATCAATAAAAGCAAGGTCAACGGACTGAACTTCTTGAACCAGGTCTCTTTCCCATTTTTGCCACTTGTCAATATCCGGAATAAAAATGGACTGTTTATCTGCGCCGTTTATTCTATAGCCAACGGTTTCGCTGTATTCATCGCGATGAGGAACTTCAAAAGGAGTCACCCAGGTGTCCGGTGAAAGGTAAACGGAGGAGTCCGGGCGAAGCTCAATCAACTGAATATTTTTTAACCTGACCAACTGGTCCCAGGGACCGTTTGATTCGAGAAACGCTTTCATTCGGGGCATAGCATATACCGGGACTTCATTGGAACCGGTTACTTCTCTGCCCAGATGAATTAATCCTGTATAATGACCTATATGGGCATGGGTGAGAAACACTCCCGCCAACTTTACTTCCCATCTGGATTCAATCAAATGAGTTTGTTTTTTAAAATCAGGGGTGGCATCGAACAGCCAGTACTCTTTTTGAGCATTATCAACATAGGCCAGACATGAAACCATCCGATGATTTTCAGGCTGGTTCCAAGCTGCCTCACAACAGCTCCGTTTACATTGAGCCTGCGGATATCCGGCATCCTGTGCTATTCCCAAAACCACAAGAAAACCGGAATCAGATAGATCTCCATGCTCAGAAGTGTCCAACTGAGCAAGTAGCAGTAAAAGATAAACCGGTAACCTAACCATTAAAATCTAAATCAGAACCAGGGAACTACCAATTTCCCAATCGCCAGCCAATCCTCAATAAATCACCAATCACAATTCAACAACTCCTTTAATCATTTACCCCCCCAAGAATCTGTCCTAAAATCCTCAAGGTTATCAAATAGGTAGGTTTTACCCCTACTGCTCCCAGGCTACCTGACGCCAGGGTGGAACCGGATATCAAAGGGTTATCTGAGGCGTAGTAGGCATAACGGATCTCCACATCTTTTTCAATATTCTTCCTTATTTTGGAAGCTGCCTGAATGGCCTTTTGAAAATGTGCTCCCTCCATTTCCAGTCCGATACACCCCCAGCTGCTATTTTTGAAATAGTTCAGAATGTCGCGGTTTTGCAGAGAGGTGCCCAGGACCGTTATCATAGGCCCTTCATAGACATCCACCTGACAGTCGGCAAAATGTTCTGTTTTCAGCTGATTGTCGATTGGGTAGTTGTCGGCGGTACCTTCGAATATATGGGCATTGGGAATCATGATATCTCCCTTGTTTCCGGTTAATATTCCCGCTTTCCCCATGATGGAGATAGACCTGATTGACATCGGTATGGTCCGATCTTCGGTTTCAATGGGCCGCAGCAACTCATCCATGATCTCGTAGGCCTGCTCCCCAAAGGCGTAATCCATTACCAGGATCACTGGTTTTTCTTTCTTTATATACTCCTTGTTTACTTTCAATTCCTCACATAGACGGTCCGGATTGATTTTGGAAAGGTCGATGATTTGCACGGAAATGTTGGTTCCGGACGGATCATCCAGAAATTTGGTGCCATGTGCTTCGGCAAATACTTTGACTTTTTCGTTGAGATGGCTGTTGTTTTCCTTGCTGAGTTCCAGTGCCGTTTGCTCAATGCTTTTCCACCCACCCGGGATTCTCTTAATTGCCTGAAAAGCATAAATGCTGTTTAATACACTGTGGAGATTGGAACTAATCACGTGCAGGGGACGGTCAATCAGCCCGTTGTTCAATAGGTACTCCTTAATGAGATAGGCCCAGCGGTCGCCGTAAATGTGATGACCTATTCTTTCCCGCAGGGTCGCGGTAAAGCTAATGCTGCGGTCTCTATCATCGACCGCTTCCTGCAGGGCCAGTTTCCCTATCCAGTAAACCACATGAAACAACCCGTTGTGCAAGGCATTTTGCTCAAATCGCTCATAGATGCGCTCGGTTTCCTGAAACGTTCGGCCCAGGATGATACTGAGGTAGCTGAATGCCACTTCCCGGTTTTTGTCATTAATGCCAACCCCATCCTCTACGATCCT
>JAUIKU010000053.1 GCA_030430675.1 Bacteroidia bacterium
CTCCTTATTTTTAGTTGCCTGCTGGGTTCTTGCCAGGAATCCGCCTACGTACCCAAGCCGAAAGGATATAACCGGATCGAACTGCCGGAACACCGGTACCAATCCATAGACGACTCTTATCCTTACCAGTTTGAGTATTCCCGGCATGCCAGTATCAAACCCGATACCTCCTGGATGTCGGAACCATACTGGATCCATTTGGAATACAGCGACCTGGGTGCAGACGTACAGCTTACCTATAAGAGCCTGGGCCAGGACCAGCAGAAATTGCGTGAGTTGCTGGACGATGCCTACAAACTTACCAGCAAGCACCAGATCAAGGCTTATGCCATAGATGAAAGTATATTAAAAACCGCCAATGGGCGCACCGCTGTGATTGCCGAACTCAGCGGTGAAGTACCCAGTCAGTTTCAGTTCTTTTCCACGGATAGCATCGATCATTTTTTAAGGGGTGCCCTTTATTTCCCCACCGCCACCAAAAACGACAGTCTTCAGCCCATCATTGATTTCATTAAGGTAGACATTATCCATATGCTGAACACCCTTGACTGGAAGGAGAGCTGACCAATAAATGAAGGGGTTTTTCGATACCCGAATTGAGTTTCTTAAAGGTGTGGGACCTCAAAAATCTGCCCTGCTCAATAAGGAACTGGAAATATTCAACTATGGTGATCTGATCCAGTTTTATCCTTTTCGTTACGAGGACCGTACCAGATTTTATACCGTTTCCGAACTGTCAGAAGAACTTCCGGGAGTTCAAATTGTAGGCACTATTTCCAAGGTTGAAACCATAGGAGGAGGGTCAAAAAGAAGGTTGGTAGCTCAACTCAAAGACGATACCGGTATTGTGGAACTGGTATGGTTCAAAGGTTTGAAATGGGTAATGAAAAAAATTCAGCCCGGAGTGACCTATACCGTTTTTGGCAAACCCAGTCGTTATGGCCGTAAACTCAACATCGCACATCCCGAACTTGAGGTTTTTACCCGGGGACATCAGGAGCCGGGATTTCTTCAGCCTGTTTATCATACTACCGAAAATTTAAAGCGGCGTTTTCTGGATAGTCGGGCTATTTCGAAGTTGCAGAAACAGCTGTTATCAATCGCCTACTCCCAGATAACCGAATCCCTGCCGGGCTCCCTGATCGAAGAGCTGGGTTTACTTGGCAAAGCAGATGCACTTAAAAACATTCACTTTCCGGAGGACAGTAAAAAGCTTAGTCAGGCACAGCTGCGACTTAAATTTGAGGAGCTTTTCTATATCCAATTAAGGCTTTTAAAGCTAAAGTTGACCCGGGTAAAAAAATTCCGGGGGAAGGTTTTTGGTGAAACCTCCCTGATTAATGAATTCTACCACCAGCATTTACCATTTGCCCTTACCGATGCACAAAAAAAAGTGATTAGAGAAATCTACGGTGATATGAAATCAGGCGAGCAGATGAACCGGCTTTTACAGGGAGACGTGGGTAGTGGCAAAACCATCGTGGCGTTCATATGTATTCTGGCGGTGGTGGGTGCGGGGTCACAGGCCGCGCTGATGGCCCCCACCGAAATACTGGCGGAACAACACTATCGAGGGTTAGCTCCCTATGCCAGTCAAATGGGGATTGAGATCGATATCCTGACAGGTTCTACCAAAAAAAGTGTACGCAAGATACTGCATCAAAGGTTACAGGAAGGGCAATTGAAAATATTGGTAGGCACCCATGCACTGCTGGAAGATAAGGTAAAATTCCAAAGCCTTGGATTGGCGGTGATTGACGAGCAACACCGGTTTGGAGTGGCCCAGCGGGCCAAGCTTTGGAGTAAAAACGAGGATTTTTATCCTCATATGCTGGTAATGACAGCAACGCCCATTCCCAGGACCCTGGCCATGACCCTATACGGCGACCTTGATGTATCGGTTATCGACCAATTACCACCGGGAAGGAAGCCGGTTGAAACTGTGCATCGTTACGATCAAAACCGCTTGAAAGTATTCGGATTTATAAAAAATCAGATCAAGGCAGGCCGACAAATCTATTTTGTCTACCCCTTGATCGAAGAGTCGGCTAAAATGGATCTCAAGCATTTGGAAGATGGTTATGAGAGCATTAGAAGGGCCTTCCCGGAAATCCCGCTAAGCATTGTTCACGGTAAAATGAAGTCGAGGGACAAGGATTTTGAAATGCAGCGGTTTGTCAAGGGAGAAACCCGCATAATGGTAGCTACCACGGTTATAGAAGTTGGGGTAAATGTTCCCAATGCCACGGTGATGGTTATAGAGAATTCCGAACGATTTGGACTGGCCCAATTGCACCAGTTGCGGGGAAGGGTAGGCAGGGGAGCGGATCAAAGTTATTGTATCCTGATGACCGATGTAAAAATTAGCAAGGAAGGAAGGACCAGGATCCAAACCATGGTACGAACCAATAATGGATTTGAAATAGCCGATGCGGATTTAAAACTGAGAGGGCCGGGGGATCTTATGGGCACCCAACAAAGTGGTGTGCTGGACCTTATGATCGCCGACCTGGGAAAAGATGGCAAAATATTACAGGTTGCCAGGCAAAAAGCCAGTGATATTTTGAAGTCCGATCCCGATCTGAGCCTGCCGGAACACTTAAATATCCGGCGACAAGTTGCATTGCAAAAAAAATCCAGTTTAAATTGGAGTAGAATCAGTTAGCAGCCATATGGGTTATGGCTTATGAGTTTTAGGTTATAGTTCTGCTGTTTAGGCACAATGCGCACGGCTCAAAGCCAACAAATGGCTTTTTTCACTATTTTTTTGTATTATTACTAAATTAAATATGATTTTAACACTAAAATTTCCGCAGAAACCACTGGTAATTCGAAGTCTTACGCTACTAACCATCGCATTGATATGGTTTTCCTGTAGCCCGCAGCAGGACCAGTCTGCACAGGCCGACCCTCAAACGGATGCGAACCCGGCTGCAACCGGGTTTGATATGGATCATTCGGATCCTCAGGCCATTGCCATTGCCGATGAGGTAATGGAAGCAATGGGTGGCAGGCATGCCTGGGATAACACCCGCTACATATCCTGGGACTTCTTTGGTAACCGGAAATTGATTTGGGACAAGCATAGTGGCCGGGTCCGAATTGATTTTCCAGATGGCACCACCTACCTGGTTGACATTAATGACAATTCCGGAAAAGCCTACAAAAATGGCGCTGAAGTTACACATCCCGATTCATTGGCCCAGGAACTGGACAGGGCTAAGCGAATTTGGATCAACGACTCCTACTGGCTGGTAATGCCCTTTAAACTTAAAGACTCCGGGGTCACATTAAAGCATCAGGGTCTTGAAAAAACCGAAGGGGGTGCCTCTGCCCATGTACTGGAATTGACATTTGAGAATGTGGGTGTTACCCCCCAAAACCGGTATTTGGTCTACGTAGATACTTCCACCAAACTGGTAAGTCAGTGGTCCTTCTTCCGTGAGGCCGGACAGGATACGGCAAACTTTGTTTTGCCCTGGAGAAATTACCAGCAACATGGCGGCATATTGCTTTCGGATAACCGTGGTGAGCGAGAATTAAGTGATGTCCGGGTGTTTGAAACGCTTCCGGAAGAAATTTTCACTTCATTAGAACCAGTTGAACTAAGCAACTACCACTAGATAAATGAAATATATTACCTGTTTGTTGGTGTTTTTGATAGTGAGCCACTTTTCGGTGGCCCAGACCACGACACCTGTGGCAGACTGGGACCTCAGTTACCAGAACCTACTGGACCAAAACCAGGTAAAATGGGATCACAGCCAGGGCACTTTATTTACCTGGCTGAAACACCGAGACGACGAACATCAATTCATTTCCAACTTCATAGTTAAAGAATTAGAAAAGCAGCCGGATGAAATTTTCCTGATTGATCATCCTACTTTTCCCTCCGCTGGCCGGTTAACCATTGTCGGAGTTAAGAATCCGGCGGGATGCTTCTACTACTGGCGATCAACCGATGAGAAAATGCGCGATTTCAAGCGCAACCAGATATCAACTGAAATGTTTGATCAGATATTCAGCCGCTTGCACACGTTGAAACAGCGTGGTTATGAAAGCATGGGAGGTCCGGAAAAAGCTTATGCGGGTTTCCTGAGTACTTATGCCAAAGGCCAGTCCAGGCAAGTATTGCTGCATATTCACGATTTTATGGAGTTTGATGCAGAGAATCACCAAATCCTGCGGGTGGGAAGAATTGGAGAGATCGAAAACTCCCTGCAGGTAAACAATAATGTCACAATGAACAACTAATATGTCCAGCATCGACTTGGCCGAGATATCCACAAGGGCCCCCAAACACCTCAGTAAAACCGATATAAAAGCGCAAACTCAGCTATTAACTGAAGAGCTTGACGAGTTACAAAACAAGCTCTACGCCGAAAGTAAATGGAGTCTGCTGGTTATACTTCAAGGAATGGATGCCAGTGGAAAAGATGGTGCGGTGAAGGATGTATTCCGGGCAGTTAACCCTCAGGGTATCAGGGTAAAATCATTCAAAAAGCCTACAGAGGTAGAATTATCCCATGATTTTCTATGGCGAATACATCAGCACACACCACCGAGGGGGAAAATTCAAATATTCAACCGCTCACATTACGAGGATGTACTGGTCACCAGAGTATTGGGGCTCACAGATGATGAAACCGCCAATCAGAGATTTAAGATTATAAACGGATTTGAACGACTGTTGCAGGAACGCGGTACCCATGTTTTAAAATTCTATCTTCATATTTCGGAAGCGGAACAGCTGGAGCGATTTCAGGACCGCCTGAACAATCCCCGCAAGCATTGGAAATACAATCCCAACGATCTTAAATCAGCTTCCAATTGGCCTTTGTATCGTAAATATTACCAGGAGGTATTTGATAACTGTAGCCCGGAAATTCCCTGGACCATCGTTCCTTCCGATCAAAACTGGTACAAGAAATACCTCATCGCCAAAAAGATTGTGGAAACACTTAGAGGTCTGAACATGAAATACCCGGGACTCGAGTAATTCATTATTCAGACTCCCGTTGCTGTTCCTCCCTGAGCTGTTTTGCTTCTATTACATACCCCACCAGCAATCCGATTCCTCCGAAGATAAAGCCCATAGAGAAGTAGGCCACCTCTTCATATACCAACCCGCTGGCGTCCAGCATATTTCCTATCAGTAATCCAATACCCACACCAATGGCCACCAGGGCAAACTTTAGTCCGGAGCCCCTTCTTTTTTGTACTTCTGAATGAGGGTCCATACCATGCTCAATCATTTTTAACCGCTCTTCCTTCTCATACCTTCTTAGGAAAACCACCATTATAAAGGCCCCTAAGCTTATAACTATTGGAATAAAAACTCCTATTACTGCCGGATCCATAATTTGTTGTTTAAATGTTTAAATTCAATTTCAGAACTATGACGCATGATACCCTTGGCAGGTTACAGGGTTTTGGTATGAGTTTCGGGAAAGAAACCTTCCCCTGTAACCAGCCAGGCAGATAAAGCGTCCAAGCAGGCAGTGGGTACTAGTATCGATGATAACCAACTAATTGACCAGGTGAGAACTGGTAAATTGACCGCGTACAGAACGCTGGTCGAAAGATACCAGGACTATGTATACACCATATGCTTCAGGGTCTTAGGCAATAGGGAAGATGCTGAGGAAGTCGCCCAGGATGCTTTTGTTAAAGCATACCGGGGACTTGAAAGGTTTCAGGGTCAGGCGAAATTCACCACCTGGATCTATCGCATTGCCATGAATTCGGCGATTTCTTATCGTCGTAAAAAGAAAATTCCCATGGAAACGCTGGAAGACTACAAACAATTTGATCGAGGCGAAATCAGCGATATGACCAACTATCAACGCCTGGAGCAAAAAAAGTTTCTGCAAATAGCCTTGAACCGCATGTTGCCTGATGATGTTTCGGTTTTAACCTTGTTTTATTTTAAAGAACTTTCTATGGAAGAAATGTCAGAAACTACCGGAATTAGCGTTAGTACCCTAAAGGTAAAACTGTTCAGGGCCAGAAAAAGGCTAGCCACTGAGTTAAACAAAATACTTGATAAGGAAGTTAATTCTTTGATATGAGCAATTACGGCGAACAGGAGATATTTCATTACCTAGACCAGGAGATGACCCCGGAACAAACCAAAGCATTTGAACTGGCGTTAAAGAACGATCCAGAGTTGAAATCCGCTTTAGAAGCCGCTCAAAAATCTCATCAGTATTTCAATCAAAATAATTTGGAGAAAGCACCGGAAGTGTTGACCGATCAGGTTATACAGAAAATAACTGCATCTTCCAATAAGAAATACTATCGCCACTACGGTCTTTTTAGCAGTACCACTTTTCTTTTGATAAGTGGAGTGCTTACCGCCCTGGTGGCATTTCTATCATTGATCAGTTCGGACTACATTGACTGGTCAGCGGTATCTCCGGGGATCCCGGAAGGCAGTATGTCGTACACCGACAACCTGTTCAGGGGCTTTGTCAGTAGAAAAGTTATCAACAGTTCAATGTTGGTGATATATGGGATTTTGGCACTGGTACTTCTGGACAGGTTTGTACTAAATCCACTGTTCCGCGGCAAAATGAAGCAACTGGGCTATCACTAACGTACAATTTTAAAAGACTCAAAGTTCATAGGATCCATTTCCCGGTAATCGACCCGGGTAACCTCCGCATAATCAGGCCCTTGTTTACACCAATCTACCAACTGGTCCAATGAGTCTGGCATGCCTTCTGCGGAAATCAGCACGGTACCATCCGGTTCGTTTTTCACCCACCCAAAAATTTCGAGATCTGTAGCAACCCTGAGGGTATTGGCTCTATAGAATACCCCCTGAACCTTACCATGCACCCTAATACGGTAGTGTTTCATAAACCGGCAAATACTTTCTGAAAACGAGGTGTGATAAATTTGCTAAAAATAACTGCCAGTGGCAAAGATGGTTGTCAATAATCCTGTGGTTAGTGAACGATGCCACATTCCTTGCAAAACTTCCGTTTACCTACCGGACGTTTCTTGGGCTTTTTCTTGTGCCCGAAATAGGATGGGTCGGAGTATTGTGGCTTGACTTTCTGGCGCTCTATTTTATTGTATTTGCGTGCGTTTTGCTTCATCCGTTGCTGGTATTCCTGTACCGCCTTGGCCTCCAAGCTGTTGGATGACTTGGTAAACTTGCGCTCACCTTTAAACAAATTGTTGCTGGAGCCAGGATCCCTGGATGATGGCGTTTGCTTTTGAGCCTGAATCTCCTGCTTCTGTCGCTTTTTTTCCTTTTTTGACTGGGCCTCAATGGTGGTGACAGCCCCCACCAGCAACACAATTAGCAATACGTATTTCATGTTAAACGATCTTCTCCCTGCCATATTAACATATAAAGCCCTCTAAAATTGCCCAGATTAATGGTAAAGTTAATACATGCAATGTTTATGCAAAAATAGCCCGTTTTTGAAAGGTACACTGCTTATATTCGAAGTTTGGATAATTAAAAAGGTGTACCGGGCAGCAGATCATAAACTACTTTGGCAGATCCTCAAGAAGATTGAAGGAAAATATGGCACGCTGGAAGATAAACAATCACTTATTTTTATCACCCGGTTGAGTGCAAATTTTAGTCAGATCAGGAAACTGTTTGACTCGGTGTACCACGGCCGCAGAGATTGCGAGCGACAATTTCAAAATCTGATACTTATCCTGTATACCAGGTACCGGGAAAGATCCCGTTCATTGAAAGCCCTGGATAGAAGGAGGGAAAATGAACCCGAATGGCTGCTGAGTAACCAATGGGTCGGTATGTCCCTTTATGTGGAACACTTTTCGAATGACTTAAAGGGTTTTCTTGATAGAATTGACTACCTGCAGGAGTTGGGGGTGAATCTGATACACCTGATGCCCCTGCTAAAGACACCCCGTAAAGAAGGTGATGGCGGATATGCGGTCAGCAACTATCGTAAGGTAAGTCCGGATCTGGGCAGCATGGAGGATATTAGTAACATTGCCAGGGTTTTCAGAAAACGCGGCATGTTGCTGGCGTTGGACCTGGTATTAAATCACACCTCTGACAAGCATAAATGGGCCAAAAAAGCCAAACAGGGAGATAAAAAATACCGTGAGTATTACTACATGTACCCCGACCGATCCGTGCCTGATCTGTTCGAAGCACACATGCCGGAAATATTCCCGGATACCGCCCCTGGTAATTTTACCTTTCTTCCCAAACAGAAAAAGTGGGTAATGACGGTCTTTCATCGTTATCAATGGGACCTTAACTACCGTAACCCCCAGGTACTGATTGAAATGGTAGATGTGCTGCTCTTTTTAGCCAATCAGGGGGTCGATATCTTGCGACTGGATGCTGCTCCCTATCTGTGGAAGGAAATAGGAACCGGTTGTCAAAACCTGGCAGAGGCGCATACCCTGTTAAAACTGATGCGAAGGTGTGCGGAAGTCGTTTCACCCGGAGTGAAGTTTATTGCAGAAGCTATAGTAACACCTACGGAAATTATCAAATACTTTGGCCAGCATGAAGATCCTGAATGTGATATTGCCTACAACGCTACACTAATGGCGTTAATATGGAACTCACTGGCTACTACCAAGGCAAATCTCCTGTACCAGTCATTGAATAAACTTCCGGAAAAGCCAACCGGAGCTACCTGGATCAACTACGCCCGGTGTCATGATGATATCGGACTGGGCTTTGATGATGAAGATATTTACCAGGTGGGTTTTGATGCCAAAATGCACAGGGCTTTTCTGTTAGACTATTATACCGGCAAATTTCAGGGTAGCCAGGCTAAGGGAGCCCTTTTCATGCACAATCAACACACCGGTGATGCCCGTATTTCCGGGTCCCTGGCCTCGCTGGCTGGCCTGGAAAAGGCAATAGCCGATAAGAGCGTAGAGCAGACGATGCTCTCAATAAATAAAATTATACTGGTTCATGCACTGATCATGTCATACGGAGGCCTGCCCATGATCTATAGCGGGGATGAGATCGGATTGCTCAATCAATACGACTACCTTTCCGATCCTGGTAAAAAAGCGGATAATCGCTGGATGCACCGGGGAGACATGGACTGGAACGCGGCAGAAAAAAGGAATGTCGCCGGCTCGGTTCAGTCACGCATCTTCAACGAAATAAAAAAATTGATTGAAATACGTAAGGACAATCTCTATTGGTCAGACCACAACAGTTCCAGGCTGATTCATAGTGGAAATCAACATATTCTGGCCTTTACCAGATCAGAGCCAGATAGTCAACGTTTCAGCATGCTGGTACTGGCAAATTTTGACTCCAATATTCAATCGGTTGGAAAAGACCTCCTGATTCGGGCGGGACTGCAGGCTGACAGCGAGATCAGCGATCTATTTACCGGCAGTCCTCCTACCATCTTTAAAGGGTTTATCGAATTGCAACCCTATCAATTTTATTTCATTGTTGAAAAGCCTGAATAATTGGAACCTTTGAACAGGTTTTATCGTCAAGATCACTACACCGGATGTGCTGAAATCTGATTAAATAGTTTACTTAAAATGAGCTGTGTTCAAGGTCCTTCCGGTGTCAAATTGGCATTTTGATTTTTAGTTAGAATGGGTTACCATTACATCAATAGTGTTCAAGGGAGATATGCAGCCGTTGGAGTATAAGAATATTGGAGGAGAAGAGCATTTAACGTTCGATAGCATTCGTCGACTAGTTCTGCACGAGTTGTCGGATTTAAGCGAACGTGAAGCCAAAACACACATCGACAATTGCAGTCGATGTCAGGGGATATATGCGAGCCTGGCAAACCCCGGCGAGATCCGTCAGTCAACCGGCAACAACTATGTTTTCAGGCCAATGATCATGGGTCTGCTGCTGGTGTTGCTATTGATGGTCACTGCCGCCTCGATTCTCTATTTTGGCTCTGAGTCAGCGACATCAGAAGAAACAACCGAGTCACCTGAAGTAGCAGTGATTAACCCAGATCCGGTACCGGAAGTATCCGAGCAGGAAGAATCTGTGGCTCCGGTAATAGAAGCCATTGATACGCTTGCGCAAATCAGCGAAGAGCCTGATATCGCTCCCCCTATCCCCACCAACAAACAGTTTGATGAGTATATCGAAAAGGAACAAAGCGAACCGCGCATCAGACTACGGGGAATTTATGGCAAAATCACTGCCGATGGGCAGCCTCTCCCGGGTGTAAGTGTAATGGTTCCGGGCACCAGATCGGGCAGGGTCTCGGATGAAGGAGGAAAGTATTATATCCAGGTACCCAGAAACACCCGATCACTAATCTTCATTTACCGGGGGAAACAACTGGTTAAGGATTTGGATCCTGATTCAAGAAGACTTGATATTTACTTGAAATCAGAGAGCTTTTCCTACCCGGAGCCAGAAACTGAGCGCCCGACCAATATCGAAAGCTAGTTCAACATATTATGGTAGCAATAGGGATTGTTCAGTCAGAGGCCGCCCCGGAGCCAGAGGTTAATCTCACCCGGGCCGAATCCGGCATTAGAGATGCAGCAAAAAAAGGGGCTCAGATTATCTGTTTGCAGGAACTCTTTCAGTACCAGTATTTTTGTCAAACCGAAAATCATGAGATGTTCCAACTGGCGCAACAGATACCAGGCCCCGCTACCGATATCTTACAGCTACTGTCAAAGGAACTGGAGGTAGTCATTATTGCCTCCTTGTTCGAAGCACGAGCCAGGGGTATTTACCACAATACTGTAGCGGTAATTGATGCGGATGGCAGCTATTTGGGTAAATACCGCAAAATGCATATCCCGGATGATCCTGGGTTTTACGAGAAGTTCTACTTCACACCAGGAGATCTTGGATATAAAGTATTTGAAACCAGGTATGCCAAGATAGGTACTCTTATCTGCTGGGATCAATGGTTTCCGGAAGCTGCCAGGCTAACCGCCATGATGGGCGCTGAGATCTTATTTTATCCCACGGCCATAGGATGGGACCTCAGCCAGGATAAGCAAACCAACCTGGATCAGTATCAGGCCTGGCAAACCATTCAAAGGGGACATGCGGTAGCCAATGGAGTACATGTAGTAGCCGTTAATAGAACTGGTCTGGAGGGTAGTATCCGATTTTGGGGTGGTTCGATGGTGGTAAATCCGTTTGGAAAACTACTTTTTGAAGCTAAAGATCAGGAAGCAGTTGAGGTGATCCCTGTGGACCTGGAACAAACTACGTTTTATCGCACCCATTGGCCTTTTTTCAGGGACCGAAGGATAGATTCTTACCAAAATTTAACCCGGCGTTTTTCAGATGAAGGCTGATGCTCCTTTCGGTCAGCCCGGATATTATTTCCCCGCCGAATGGCGCAAGCATCGCAGTACCTGGTTAAGCTGGCCACATAACCAGGAAACCTGGCCTGGAGGCATCAATTCTATATTTGACGGTTATCTACAGTTTGTAAAAGAGATCAGTATACATGAGTTGGTATCGATCAATGTGGCCGATGAAAAAATGGAAAGGGAAGTTCGGAAGATGCTGGGGAAAAAGGGGGTTGATCTTTCCCAGGTGGTCTTTTATCACCATCCCACCAATGATGCCTGGTGTCGCGATCACGGGCCTTGTTTTGTTACCGACTCAATGGGTAAAAAAGTAATAGTGAATTGGGGTTACAATGCCTGGGGTGAAAAATATCCCCCGTATGAACTTGATAACAATATCCCCCGGAGGGTTGCCTCTTCATTAGGTCTGGAACTGGTAGCACCTGGTTTAGTGTTGGAAGGAGGCTCCATTGACTGCAATGGTCAGGGTACACTTCTTACCACCACGCAGTGCCTTTTGAACCCCAATCGCAACTCGGAGATTACCAGGGAAGTCCTCGAAATGAACCTGATGCATTATTTTGGAGTAAAGCAGGTGGTGTGGCTGGAGGATGGAATTGCAGGTGATGACACCGATGGTCATATTGACACCATAAGCAGGTTCATCAACCCCTCAACCATAGTTACTGTAATGGAAGATGATCCGGCAGAAATCAACTACCTGCCATTACGGCGTAATTACGAATTGCTGAAAGACACCAAACTCTATAATGGGGCCCAGGTAGAAATCGTAATTCTGCCCATGCCTGACGTCAGATATAACCAGGGACAGAGACTTCCGGCCAGTTATGCCAATTTCTACATTTGTAATGGAGCCGTGTTGGTGCCAACCTATAACGATCCCAATGACCAGCGGGCAATTTCTATTCTCCAGGAACAATTTCAAGACCGGCAGGTAATAGGTATAAATTGTCTGGAAATTATCCGAGGATTAGGGGGTCTCCACTGTCTTTGCATGCAGGAACCCTGCTCAGTGCCGGGAGATGACCTAATTTGAGCTAAATTTTTCTTTTTGCATGGGCAACATTTTCTACTTACCTTTGTTGTTTTAATATAGGCAAGCCCTGTTGCTTGCATTTTTTAAGACTAAATAACTTGATAGTGAAAGTATTAGCCAAGCTTGGACTGGTCACCGCTGCCGCTGCCACTGTACTGTTTATCTTTATATATGAATTTCAGGGCCCTGTTATCAACAAGGTAATGTCGGAAGCGCCAGTGGCACCTGCCCAAAATGAAAGCATAGAGGAAAGCGCGGTAGAACCAATACTGGAGGAACCACAGGAGCGCCCTGCCATATCCGAAGAATCTCCATTGGAAACGAAAGAATCCGAGATCAGTGAACCTGCAGTTTTGGAAGATGATGCGGTCTCTGAAGAAGATCTGGCAGAAACGCCTGAGGTTGAAGTGACCCCCACAGAAGCTACCCCTGCCGGCCCCACGCGCCGGGTTTATGGCAAGATAACTTTATCCACATCTGGAGAACAACTGGGTGGCGTTAATATCATGGTACCGGGAAGCACCGTAGCAAAGGTCTCCAATCCCAATGGCGGATATACCATCGAAGTTCCGGAAAGTACCCGTTCACTGGTATTCATTTACAGAGGTAAAAAGCTGGTTCAGCCTATAAACCCCAACAATAGCCTGGTCAATGTATCATTGAACCTGGCCACCATGCAGTATGATTAAATAATCTTTGGATCTGACAAATTAACCCTCGGAAAGAATTCAGGCATACAATTAAGGGGTTGCCTACCATGATTAGACAATTGTTTTTCATAGGGTTGCTGATCTCATGTCAAACCAGTCCTAAAATGCCCCCAATATCAGCTCCGGAGTTAGATCTGGATCAGGCCAACCGGTTGGCCGAATTACCACTCAGGTGCCTCCAGCAAGAGTATCCCAACAAGTTGGGCCAAACACTGCGCGATAGCGCTTCCCTAAACACACCTCGGGTGCTTCATCCGGCATTCTACGGCTGTTTTGACTGGCATTCAGCAGTTCACGGTCATTGGATGCTGGTAAAGTTGCTGAAACTATTCCCCGAGCTTGCCAGTGCCGAAGAGGCTCGGGCAAAATTACAAGAAAACCTCAGTGCCGAGCACATAAGAGGGGAGCTTCAATATTTTAACCGGGTAGAAGAAAAATCTTACGAGCGTACTTACGGCTGGGCCTGGTTGCTAAAATTGGCGGAAGAACTATATACCTGGCAGGACCCGTTGGGGCAAGAGTTATACCAGAACCTGCAACCACTGGCTGATTTACTGGTAGATCGCTACCTGGAGTTTTTGCCAAAGCTAAGATATCCAATCAGAGTAGGAGAACATACCAATACGGCCTTTGGGTTGTCGTTTGCCTGGGACTACGCAATTACCGTAGGGCACGAGGAACTACCGGCAATGATTAAACAACGAGCCATCAGCTTTTACGGACAGGACCAGGATTGTCCTATAAACTGGGAACCCAGTGGATATGATTTTCTTTCACCATGTCTGCAGGAAGTTGATATAATGAGGCGAGTCCTTGATGAAAAGGAATTTGCAGCGTGGCTCAGTCAATTTATACCTGATCTTAAAAAGAACACATTTAAATTACGCCCTGGTGAAGTTTCCGATCGATCGGACGGCAAATTGGTGCACCTGGACGGAGTAAACTTTAGCAGGGCCTGGTGTTTATATGGTTTGGCGGAAACTTTGACGGAGTACAGCCATCTAAGGGAATTGGCCCATCATCATGTTAACTATTCTTTAAACAGCATTACAGATGGAGGCTATGAAGGAGAACATTGGCTGGCAAGTTTTGCACTTTTCGCTTTAAGCACCGGCCAACCTCAAACAACTCCCTGAAACCATTCTTCAAATTTATCTCCCAGTACAGGTACTGGCTTGGTTTCCCCTTTAATTGCCGAAAGAAGTCCCATCAGCCACATTATCAGCAACAGGAGGGAACCGATAATTGCCAATATCCAGCCTACTATGGGCACCATGGCAACAAATGACAGCGCAATGCCCGACACCAGCACTCCCAGTGACTGCCTAATGTGGAAACTGCCAAAAGCATCTTTCTGCTGTTGATTGAGAATAAAGGCTATTATTAAACCTATTACGGTAATGTATGAGACAATGCCAACTAATTGTTTCTGTTCCATGGATCAAATCTTTTCAGGTTTTTGATCCAAGATAAGGAATTGATTGAGAATTTACCCGGAGAAAAGGGCACCAAGCATGATCAATAGTTTTAAAACTGATTTCTTTTCTTTAGTTTACCGGGGTTAGAAACTTCCTCCGATCTTTATTATGACTAAATTATTGAACTCCAACTTAGCCAATGCACCCACGGATTTGGCAGTATTGATTCTAAGAATATTCTCAGGAGCATTTATCATGACCCATGGAATCCCAAAAGTCAAGAAGATCCTATCCGGAGATCTTGGGTTCGGTGACCCAATTGGGTTAGGTCCTGAAGTCTCGCTGGTGCTGGTGGCCTTTGCCGAAGCCGTTTGTGGGTTGCTGGTAATCCTGGGACTAGGCACCAGGTGGGCCACTATTCCATTGATCTTTGCTATGGCAGTTGCCGCATTCATTGCCCATGGTGCTGATCCATTCGGCACCAAGGAAAAGCCCCTGTTATTTTTAGTGGCATTTATAGTATTATTACTGACGGGAAGTGGACGATATTCCCTGGACCGGAAAGTATTTGGAGACAGTTAACTGGTCTCCTCCATTCAATAAAACCATTCACCGGTAAAAAGTGAGCATATTGGTCTTTCTGGATTTGGTGGAGGCTGGCTTATCGCGAACAGCAAACCGCTGTAATTCCCGCTTTACCAGCATGCTACTCGAATCACTTAAATGATGGCCCAGGTGGTGATTCCGGCCATTGCAATAAGTCTGGCGGTAATACTTTATATAGGCAGCGAGATTTGGTATTTGGTACTGGATATGGGCAAATTCGTGTATCAGATACCTCAACATCTTTTGTATTGCACAATATCTGATTTGAACCATAACAGTCCCTGGACCATACATTGACCGTGGTGAATCGAGGTTATTTGGATCCTGGCTAAATTGGGTCATTCCAAAAACCGATTCACCCATTTCTTCAATATCCAAAACCAGTACATAAACATCCACAAGCCGGTTGCTGGCATCCATGACATTAGAAGGGTCGAATTCAAATTCAAAACGAAGTTCACTAAAAGACTCCAGCAATCTTTCCGTCCTTTCTGCACAAAGGGTAAGTCTCCTTATCTCAAGTTTAACCCGTCTCAAATGATCATAAAGTTCAGCGATCTTTTCAGAGTTGCCATACTTTGATTTCAGAGCCTGAAGGTTTGCCAGGGATTGTCGTGCTTCAACCAACTTAACCGCGCAACCATTGAATATCTCCCCGTTGATATGAAAGGATATGATTAAGCAAAGGAATAAGGTTAACAACCTGATCATGAGGTTTTTGAAATAGTGAACAAGGCTGGTCCACCATTAACCAAAATAAATAGTGGACCAGCCTAAAACTGATAACTACGTTGAATTAATCTAGGAAAGTTAGTTGGGATCTAATGCTGCGGATCTTTCGAATCAAGACACTTATACTCCTGTTAAAAAATGAATTATAATTGTCAAAGTACCACAGACTGTATTCCAGTGTGCCTATCTCAAACTTCTCCGCTATGTGTTTTACCGTAATTACTCGGTAAAACCCCGAACTGTTCTTTAAAGCACTTGGCAAAGTAGCTTAGTGTATTAAACCCCACCGCGTATGCTACCTGGCTGGTGTTACCATAGTTTTGTAAAATTAACTGGGCCGCCTTTTTTAACCGGATACTGCGAATAAATGCCGTGGGAGACTGACCGGTTATGGCCATTAGTTTGCGGTATAGTTGAGTTTGGCTCATGCCAACCTGTTCGGAGAACTCGATTACCGTAAACTCATGATCATCCAAGTGCCGCTTGACCACATCGATAGCTCTTTTTAGAAATTTCTCGTCAATGCTCTCAACTACCTCAATATCACCCTCAACCTCCAGTTGTCTGGTAAAAAATTTTCTGAACTGAGCGATGCGATTGAGGTGGTTTACTACTTTAAGCCGCAATTCCTCCGCATCAAATGGCTTTACTATATAATCATTTGATCCTATTTGCAAGCCTTTAATCTGACTGACGTGGTCGGCCTTTGCGGTTAAAAATATAAAAGGTATGTGTGAAGTGGTTTCTTGCTCCCTGATTCTTTTACAAAACTCATACCCATCCATTTCCGGCATCAATATGTCACTGATAATCAGATCCGGTTGTTTGAGGTTTGAAATCTCCAGACCTTCTTTGCCGTTTGAAGATTCCAAATATGAAAAGAGCGGCCCCAGGCAATCTTTAATAAATTGTCTCATACTGAGATTGTCCTCAACAATTAATAACACAGGTTGATTCTGGGTTTTCAAACTTGATTCCAATGCAGCCCGGCTAATGGCTTCACCTTCGGATTTAACCCCAGGAGGTGGTGTTTCCGCTGCTGTTTGCCCCAATTTTGAAGTAACCACAGCTCCGTTGGGATTGGATATTTTTGGAAGGATGACAGTAAAGGTTGTCCCCTTTGCTAATTTGCTTTCCACCTGAATGGACCCATGATGCATCGCCACCAGACTTTGTGCCAAAGCAAGACCTATTCCGGTCCCCTCCGCTTTAAAATTATTTGGTTGATTGACCTGGTGAAAACGATTGAAGATTGCAGTGAGCTCTTCTTTTGGGATCCCAATCCCAGAATCCCTGATAGTTATTTCTATCACCTCCCGACGATCCTGATGCTCAGGCCTGATCGCCAGAGCCAAATGTACACTGCCACCTTCAAGAGTAAATTTGATGGCATTACCTACAAGATTATAAAGCACTTGTTTTATCTTTTCTTCATCTACCCAGCTATAGATGTCCTCGTATTCTTCGGTGAACTCCAGGTCGATCTGTTTTGCTGAAGCGGCAGAATCAAAACTTGTAACTACCGACTTAATCAACTGATTTATATTGCAGTTCTGGTATTGCAACTGCATTTTTCCCAAATCCAGTTTCGAGAGGTCCAAAAGTTGATTTACCAACCTATGAAGACGATCACCATTTTGGGCCATCATTTTTAGTAGCGAACCGGTATCGCCGGTATATGTACCCGAACGAAGTGCTTTCAAGGGACCGAGTATCAGCGTTAGTGGTGTTCTCAGTTCATGCGAGATGTTTGTGAAAAACTCACTTTGGACTCTATTGATTTCTTTCAAGGTCTCCGCCTGTTGCTTCAACATAAAACGCTTTCTTTCTCGATAGCCCAATCCAACCAAAAGGCCCAGAGCACACAACAGGTACAGTGAAATCGCCCACCAGGTTTGCCACCAGGCGGGATATATAATTACGCTTAAACTTTGGCCGGTTTTATTCCATATTCCATCGTTGTTGCAGGCAGTTACCCGAAAAGTATATTCACCAGGACTGAGGTTAGCAAAAGTAACCGAACGATTCTTGTCAGATGGTGACCACTTTTCATCAACTCCTTCTAACATATAGGAGTATAAGTTTTTTTCGGGATTGGTGTAGTCCAATGCGGCAAACTCCAGGGTAAAAGACACCCCCGTGGGAAGTCGAACCGATTCTGTATCATAAATGGCTCTAGCAAGTACCGGATGGTTTTTTACGCTATCTCCAATTTTTATCGACTCATTAAAAACTTTAAAGTCCGTAAAAGCAACAGGAGGCAGATAGTCATTGTACTTCACTTCTTTAGTGCTTATACTCTTTAATCCATAGTCCCAGCACAGATAAAGATTATTCTGGTTGTCTGTAAAAGCACCTATGAAATCGTCGGTTACCAGGCCCTCTGAGAGTCCATCATCACTCCCAAAAGCTTCAGTCCGGTTGTTTTCAATATCAATTTTGGCCAGTCCCCGGGCATATACTACCCACAAAATCCCCTGGTTCCCCTCAACTGATGCCGCATAATTCTCCGGCATTAGATGGTTATAGCATTGGACATTGTTGGATTCCATAGCCAATGAATCAAAATCCGTCAACTTCATCCCATAAAGTCCAGTATTGGTTCCAATCCAGGCATTTTTTGCATCCAGGTAAATGGACTTAACCGAGTTGGTGAACGGCACTTTTATGTCATGAAACCTGGACTTGTTCTTATTAAACACAATCACACTTTTACTATTGGTAAACCACAGGTTCCCATAAGCGTCTTCCCTGGTCCCGTCCAATCTCCTAATAGCCTGACTTTTATATCGTTTATGCACTCCGGATTCCGGGTTTATTTCCACCAACTCAGATCCACAGGCCCAGATTTTTCCCTCCCTGTCTTCAAACAGGTCAGCAATTTGCCAGGTTGATCCCGTCTCTTTTCCTGCACCTGATGACAATGGATTATAGGTTTTTGCTGAATTATCCGGATTGTGCCGGATAATCCCATGGGAAGTGGCTATCCACAGGGTACTGTCCCTGGCCTGTAACACTGAGTGTATTTTGGCTGCTCCAATCTTCGGGGTGAGCTCCTCGATAATTTTCAATTTCCTTTGAGGGTCGATTTCCAGCTTGAAAAGGGCCTTCTCTGTGGCTATCCAAAGGTGGTCATTTTTAAAAGGAGCCACACTAGTTATCTTGCCGGTAAGGGGATATTCGTAACTGCTGAACTTACCTTGAGCCGGATTAAATGAACTTACTCCGAATCCACCCTGGTGAAGCCACACATTTCCCGACCGATCTTTAAGCAGGGGAATCTCCGCGGCCATTGTAAAAAATACCGCCTCATCGGTATCGAGGTTATATTTTATAACTCCGCCACGAACCTTGCCCCGTACATAATTGGCAATCCACAATATATTTTGATCGCGTATAAAATACCCATTGATCCCGGAACGGGATTTCTCCGGAAATTCAAATAGCGGCTCCAGGTGTCCATTGCTTTTATCCAGAACCGTCGGCCCTAAAGTGGTTTCCATAATCACTTTGCCGGGTTTGAAATCTTGCACATTATCAAACCAAGTGGGGGACGTAGTACCCTGAAGCAGGAAGTCGTAGTACTTGAAGTCTGAAGCAAGTGAATCAAACAGGTAAAGGCCATAGCGGGTTGCTGCCCAGAGGTCACCGTCATGATCCCTGTGAATACTCCATACCTCGTTGTTTGTATGTTCTTCCCTTCGTGGAGCTAATTTGTAGCTTACTACTTCACCGGTTTTTTTATTCAATTTGCTCACCATCCCATTCCTGCTGTGTCCAACCCAGATGGTATGAGGCGGATCGAAATAAAGATCATAAGCATGATCCATGGGAAGGTTTGTTCGGGCACTGGCATAGCTGATCGAGCGTTCTGTCCTGGGATCAAATCGTTCCAATGGCCTGAACGATCTTGATATCCAAAGTTCACCTTCCCCGTCAATGATCAAATCCATTACCCGGTCAGCACCTATGTTTACGCTGTCGTTAAGCTGGCAGGGATATTTTTTAAAGGTATAGCCGTCGAAACGCACCAGGCCACCTGCGGTACCGAACCAGATGAACCCCTGCTGATCTTCCACCGCTCCTTTCACATAGTGGGTTGGCAATCCCTCCTTGATGCCGTACTGTTTTATTATAGGTGGAGCGGCAGCGTCCATGGGTACTCCGGCCGCCGAAGTACTTTTGAATGCCTGATGAAATGGAGCAAAGTTTGCGGTGGGAGTACTATTATCTGCTTGGCTGGGAGCACAGGTCAGAAACAGGTTGGAAATACAGCAGCCGGCCAGTAGTACCAGTCGATAGGATAGCGTTATTGCAAATTGTATCACAGACATTAACTTTCCTTAACTGAGGATTCATTGCGATGTGTAACTGATTTTAAGATACTAATTAATTACTGGTATTACTGATCCGTTTGATTCATTTGTTTGAACATATGTTTCAATGCAATACGTTGCCATTATCAAAACATCGGTCTACCCTTTGGTGGGAACATTACTTCGTTATACTGTGCATACGGTAGTGACTAGGGGATGTACCAAACAATTCTTTAAAGCATTTAGCGAAATAACTCAGGTTATTAAATCCAACCGCATAAGCCACATCACTGGTATTACCATAACCCTGGACAATCAGCTGTGCCGCTCTTTTTAATCGGATACTCCGAATGAACACACTGGGTGACTGACCGGTTAGGGTTAAGAGTTTGCGATACAATTGAGTTTTACTCATACCGATTAGCCGGGCAAATTCCCCTACTGTAAAATCGCTATTTCTCATTTGTTCCTGTACTAATTGAATGGCAGTATTGAGGAATTTAGTGTCAAGGCTTTCAACATTGACAATGTCCCCCTGCAACACAAGCTGCCGGTTGAAGAAAGAACGATATCTCTCCATCCTGTTCAGGTGATTTCCAACTCTCAGGCAAAGCTCTTCTGCCTCGAATGGTTTGGTAATATAGTCATCCGAGCCTG
This sequence comes from Bacteroidia bacterium, assembly GCA_030430675.1. GTDB lineage: Bacteria > Bacteroidota > Bacteroidia > Cytophagales > Cyclobacteriaceae > SZUA-3. The sequence continues at coordinate 20,771 of JAUIKU010000053.1, forward strand.
TGTTTAATCCCCGAAGCAAACTATCCGGATCCGCTCTGGCAGAGAGAAAAATAAAGGGGATATGTGATACAGATTCTCTTTGACGGATTCTTTCACAAAACTGGTAGCCATCCATTTTTGGCATCATTACATCACAAAGGATTAGGTCGGGAACTTCTTCTACCAGTTGCAAACCCACCTCACCATTGGAAGCTTCCAGGTAATGGTAACCGCCGCCGAGGCATGACTTGATATATTGGCGCATGTGGGCATTGTCTTCTACCAGTAACAGGGTGGGGGTAGTGTTTGAAGTGTGCGTTTTAACGAGGGTATGGGGTCGAGGTTGTTTGATAGTGGGTTCCGTGGGAAGACGCAATGTGATTGGTGGTCTTTGCTCTACTCTCACCAGAGGCAAGGTGATAGTAAATGAGGACCCCCATCCCGGTTCACTTTCCACCTCAATATTGCCATCGTGTAGCTGGACTAGCTTTTTAGCCAGTGCCAGTCCGATACCTGTGCCTTCTGACTCATCTGCCGGAGATCTTTTGACCTGGTAGAAACGGTCAAAAATATATTCCTGCTCTTCCTTGGCAATTCCGATTCCCGAATCTTTAACTTCAATTTGTATCCATTGCTGATTCTCACCAGGTTGTTGCTTCACACTTTTAACTGAAACTCTGATATGCCCACCTTCCGGGGTAAATTTTATAGCATTGCTAACCAGGTTGTAAAGCACTTGCCGGAGTTTTTCCTGATCAAGCCTGCCATACAACTGCTCCTCTGTTTCGCAAAGCTCCAACTCGATATTCTTCATAGAACAGGCCGAATCGAAACCAGACAAGGCCAGGCGCACCAATTCATTGATATGGCAATCCTGCAGATCCAGATCCATATTTCCACGATCGAGCTTAGAGAGGTCCAACAATTGATCTACCAACCTTAGCAAACCCCGCCCATTCTGGGACATCATGGAGTAGAGTGACCTAACATCACCCTTATAGGTTCCCTGTTGCAAAGCCTTCAACGGGCCCAGGATCAAGGTAAGGGGAGTGCGCAACTCATGTGAAATATTGGTAAAGAATTCGGATTTGGTGCGGTCCAGGTCTTCCAGTGAACGGGCTTTTTGTTTTAACATAAACCGCTTACGTTCATAGTACCGCAAGGTCAGCACCAGGCCCATGGCACAAAGCATGTAAAGCGCATAAGCCCACCAGGTGGCCCAAAGGGGTGGATTGATGGTAAACGAATAGCTGGCTGTATCACTCCACCGGGCATTACCGGCTACCGCCCGCACCTTTAAGGTATAATCCCCAGGCTCGAGGTTGTTGAAAGATATGCTGCTCTCTTGGATCAGCGGTGACCAGGCCTGATCCTGGCCCTCCAGTAAATAGCTATAACGAATACTGGTAGGATCATCCCAGTAGGTACTGCTCCACTGGAAGGTAAGGTGGTTTATGTTATAAGGAAACTCCGGTTTCACCGGTAGATTACTAAAGCGGTATACTGATTCATATTTTACCTGGTCCAGCGACAGTCGACGATCACCGGTTACCCGATTTTCGCCACTGAGTAAGGACCTGCGAACCTGCCTCCAGTCAAACTGATCATGAAAAGGCTGTACTTGCAGAATGGCAAGTTTGGGCTTGTTGGAATCGGGCATGACCTGATCCAGGTCTATTACATCCATGTTCCATTGAGAAGTGGCCCAAAGCCGGTTTTCATTATCCACCGTTATTTTAGAAATGGTACCCGGATCTATCCCATGGTACTCATTTAAAGCACTAATGTGCATATTGCCATCCGATTCTTGCTGAAGTTTTACTAATCCAGTTTCGGTACCTATCCAGATTCTATCTTGCTGGTCAATATGGAGAGTTATTATACTATTGGAGAGCAAACCCTGATCCTCAGTAAACCAACTAAATCCAATACCATCATAAACCGCCACACCCCGCGAGTCGGTGGCTATCCATATTTTACCTTCCCGGTCCATAGCCATCGCAACTACTCCGAATCCATCTACCAGCTCATCATTGGTAATTTGAGTTATGGTATCACCACTTATTACTAACAGTCCTGCGTGTGAGCCAACCCATACCCTGCCCTCTTTATCTTCTGTCATGGATCTAACAAAATTTGTATTAATCCCCTGATCGCCAGAGTATTGCAAAAACGTTGCAACCTGCATTTCTGTTTCCGTTGTTCTGTCCCAAAACAAGATACCGCGATCCCTATTGGACCCTAACCAAAGGTTATGATTTCTGTCCTCCAAAATAGCATTCACTCCAATGGTTTCAGCGCACACGGTGGTATCTAATTTATAATGCAGGTAAGAAACTGTTTGTTCGTCAATTCGGGCTAAATCCAACAATTTTATACCAATTGAGCCTATTATCAGATTTTGACGACTATCCTGGTAAAGTGTTTTGTTAAAGTCTTTTGTGTTAGTACTAAGATCAAATTGCCTTACAGCTTCAAGATCTCCCCCGGACATCATCGCTAAGTTGGTACTTTCAACCCACATATTGCCATATGAATCTTCTAACAAGTCCAGGAAGCCAGAAAAATACCATACAAATTCATTAGTGGCAGTATGGTTAGCCCCTGGCTCCGTAATCAGGTGAATGCCTCCTCCAGTGGTGCCTATCCAAATCTGACCGCAATTATCTTCAATCATACTACCTACCACTGTGAATTTTAAACCATCTGTTACCCTTGAAGTAATCACTTCACCATTATAAACACTAGCTCCCATATTGGTACCAATCCAT
>JAUIKU010000054.1 GCA_030430675.1 Bacteroidia bacterium
CAAAGTAGAATCGCTGGCTGAGCAAATCGGAGTGTCTTCATCTATAGATAATGAGAAAGTGGCAGAATTTGAGAGCAGCCTGGGATCTAAAGAGGAGCTCGGAGATATCCTGGATGATGCCATTGATGATACCCAGGGTTATCTGGAAGAAAGCGGTCGCGACCGTACCGCGGCTTTGGTGGCTACCGGAACCTTTACCGAAGGATTGCATATCGTCAGCTCACTTATCGGGCAGTTTCCCAAGGGTGAAATTTCAGAGGATGATCCCAGCTCCAGTTTTACTGCCCTGGCTATTCCACTGGTAAGGTTGTTGCTTGACCAGGAGCAACCCATGAAAGAACTCAATTCTTTGCTAAAATCTCAGGGAAATGATGCCACTACCGAGCAACTGGTAAGCCTTACCTCCGATCTGGTTAGTGAATATGAAAAACTAAATATTGAGGAAACTTTTGAGCAAAATCAGGCCATTGAATATCTGAAAGAAGGAACCCTGGACGGGTTGATCAACAGTATTGGTGCGCTTAGAGAATTTATAACTGGGTAATTTGGACCACAGCATAAGAAAAAAAGCATTGAAGTTGATTCAATGCTTTTTTTATGATAAATAACACCTTGATGTAACCCTTCATTTTTTATGAGTGAACAGCTATTAAAAGCGATCATCCAGTTATTCGCAATAGTTGCCAAGGAGGGAAGTGTCACTTACAACGAACGCCTTACCATAAAAGAATTCCTTGAGCGCCAGCTCAACCGCAGCGGGGTTAACAAGTTTATGGAGTTGTTTGACCAACTGGTGCTGGAGAAAGAATCACAGCGATTCCAAATTGAGAACACCGATGACGAAACGGTGGACTTTGTCGAAGACTGGTCTAAAATAATTCATATTACCAGGCAGCTCAACAAGGAAATTACCGAGCAACAAAAAGTGGTTCTGGTACTTAAGATGGTGGAACTTATCACCGCGGATAAAGTAATTTCTGAGCGGGAATCGAACTTACTTTATTATATCAGCAAAGCTTTAAAGCTCAAGCGAAAAACAGTAAAGAACATCACCGATTTTGTCGACTTCAATTCGGCGAACCAGGTTATTTCTGCCAACCTGTTGATAATAGACGATGGCAGTCAGGAGTTGCCCGCTGAAATAGACAGAATGGTGGCCACCGGTTTGCCGGGTCAATTGGTAGTACTTCGCCTTCCCACCACAGAGATATACTTCATAAAGTACCTGGGAAAGGGGTCTGTCTACCTCAATGGTGTTCCCCTGAAAAACAACAAGGGTGTGGTGTTCTCCACCGGTAGTACAATCAGGGCTTACCGCACTGAACCCATATACTATTCTGATGTTGTGGGCAAGTTCCTGACCGACAAGGAGCAACAAAAGATAGTATTCAAGGCGGAGAACATTTATTACAAATTTCCGGATGGGGCCTTGGGGCTGCGGGATATTTCCATTTTTGAAGAGTCCGGTAAGCTAATAAGCATCATGGGCAGCAGCGGTTCGGGCAAATCCACCCTGTTGAATGTTTTAAACGGCAATCTTACTCCCAGCGCCGGAGAAATCACCATTAATGGTATAAATATTCACCGCCAGAGTGAAGAGATTGAAGGTGTGATCGGGTATATCCCGCAGGATGATTTCCTGATTGAAGAGTTAACCGTTTATCAGAACCTGCTTTATGCCGCCAAGCTGTGCTTTGGCAAAGCATCTGAAGAGGATTTGGACAAGCTGGTAGTAAAAACTCTTAACAACCTGGGGTTGTTGGAAATCAGAGACCTGAAAGTAGGAAGCCCCCTGGATAAAATCATCAGTGGCGGACAAAGAAAAAGGGTGAACGTGGGACTCGAACTACTGAGGGAACCACAGGTATTGTTTGTGGATGAACCTACTTCGGGGTTGAGTTCGAGGGATTCGGAGAATATCATGGACCTGTTGAAGGAATTGTCCCTGAAAGGAAAGCTGATCTTTGTGGTGATTCATCAGCCATCTTCGGACATATTTAAAATGTTCGATCGTTTGATTATCCTGGATGTTGGAGGATACCAGATCTATTATGGCAACCCGGTTGATGCCGAGTCCTATTTCAAGGACATTACCAATCTCATTGATAAGGATCTCGGTACTTGTCCGGTATGCGGTAATATCCGCCCGGAAGAGATATTTAATATCATCGAGACCAAAGTGGTCAATGAGTTTGGCCGGCTGACGGACAAAAGGAAAGTAAGTCCGGAGCAGTGGGAAGAACACTTCAAGTACCGGTCGATGCTACCGATAGTGGCTAAGGTTAAAGACCGGCCGGAAGGAAGACTCCAGATACCCACCAAGCTCAAGCAATTCGCAATATTTACCGCCAGGGATATCAGATCAAAACTGAGTGATCTGCAATATATTCTGATCAACTCCCTGGAGGCGCCTTTGCTGGCGCTAATCCTGGCCTTTATCGTAAAAGAGTTTCCCACCGGGGAGGCCTACTCTTTTGGGAAAAATGTTAACATCCCTGCGTTTTTCTTTATGAGTGTGATAGTTGCGTTGTTTATGGGTCTCACCGTTAGCGCGGAAGAGATTATCAAAGATCGCAAGATACTAAAGAGGGAAAGCTTCTTGCATTTAAGCCGGGGCAGCTATCTATTCTCTAAAATCACCATATTATTTGCAATTTCAGCTATTCAAACTTTCACCTTTGCCTTGATAGGATGTTTGATACTGGAAATTCACGGTATGTTCCTGGCATACTGGCTGGTTTTATTCAGTACGTCTTCCTTTGCCAATGTATTGGGGCTAAATGTAAGTTCAGCTTTTAAATATGCCGTAACGGTATATATTTTAATTCCCATCTTGTTAATACCACAACTTATACTGGGAGGGGTAGTGGTTAAGTTCGACGATCTGCACCCCAAACTACGTTCCCATGAAAAAGTGCCCATGGTGGGTGAGATTATGACCAGCCGATGGGCTTATGAGGCGCTGGTAGTACATCAGTTCAGGGCCAATGCTTACCAAAAGCACTATTTTAAGGATAACCAGGTGCGCCGGGATGCTGACTATAAAATGCTCTACTATATTCCCAAACTGGAGGCCAAACTGGCTGCCTGCCGGCAGCTGCTGGACTCCCGGCAATCAGAAGAGTTCACCAACAGTCTGGAACTGCTTCGGAATGAGATCGGCAAAGAACTTTTGGACGTAGGTCAGCGCCATTTTCCGGACTTCGAAGCATTAACCACAGCGGACGTTGATACCAGTGTGATCAACTCGGCTGAAAAATTTCTAGCTAATCTGAGGGCTTATTATCAGAGACGGGGGAATAATGCGGACACCCGCCGTGCAGCAACAACCGATAGGATTAGAAGTCAGCTTAGTAATCCTGAAGATTTACCATTGCTTCGTATAAAATATCAAAATGAAGCAATAAGTGACCTGGTTACTAATGAGATGAGTGTTGACCGCATTGTGGAGGAGAACAACCAGTTGATTCAAAAGATCTATCCCATTTACATGATACCGGATAATCAGGAGACGTTCAACTTCAGAACACAGTTTTTAGTGGCTTATAAACCTTTTCTTGGCGGGTATTTACCCACATTCGCATTTAATGTCATGGTGATCTGGATTATGACCACATTTCTGTTTGTGCTGTTGTTTTTCGATCTTTTTGGCCGGCTCATCTTGCGCTAAACCCGCCACAGTTATTGTATTTCAAGATTGCTGTGACTTTTCTGTGATACTTTATCTGTTATTTGCAATAATGGCCAGGACCTTCACCATAAGATCATTGTTGATGCTCTGGGGATTATTTAATCTCTGTAGTTGCATTGGTACCGATATTGTTGATGACTTCGTTGAACCCAGGCTTTCAATAACCAACAAAATTGAGGTTATGCTGGCGGGAGACAGCTATCAGTTTGAGGCCAGATATTTTGATAATACCGGTAAGGAACAGCCGGTGAACTTTAACTGGTTATCCTCTCAACCCGGGGTGCTGGGAATCAATGAAAACGGAGCGGCCCTGGCGCTGGCACCGGGTATGGCGACCATCACTGCAGTATTCGATCAATTAACCGAATCGTTTACCGTTGAAGTACTTGATCCCGCACAGGTCGATGAAGACTCGGTAAGAATGATGCAGTCACAAAACGGTGATCGCACTGCGGTATTGGAAACGGTTAGCAGTTATCAACTGGAGGGAACGGCCATATTAAGACAATCAACTCCCTTGTTGCTGGTGCTTTCCAATGATTTTGCAACTACCGATGCCTTGCCAGGACTGTATCTGTATCTAACAAATAATACTTCATCCATTGCAAATGCTTTGGAGATTGGCGCGGTCACTCAATTCTCAGGAAGTCAACAGTACGAAATTCCCACCGGGGTTGGATTGAATGATTATCGCTATGTACTCTTTTACTGTAAACCTTTCAGAGTTCCGGTGGGAGTTGGAGAGTTTATGCCTTAAGATGAACTTAAAAAAACTACATACCATCTTGTTTATCCTTTTAGTGGTACCACTCACACTGGCAGCAGGGGATGGATGGGTTCAGCCCCGTGGGTCGGGCTATTTTAAACTCTCGCAATACTGGGTAATAGCCGACCAGCATTATACCAATACCGGAGGCATAGACCCCAATGCTACCAGGGGTACCTATATTACCAGTCTGTACGGAGAGTATGGTTTTACTGACAGGTTCACCGGTGTGCTGTACTTTCCATTTTTCGTGAGGGCATTGCAGTATGAACAGGTTTCCGGCACTACCGGAGAAGTGATCCTGCCGGGAGATGCGATTAATTCTGTTGGTGATACCCAGTTAACCATTAAATATGGAATTGTTCAAACCGATAAGATAGTGTTTAGTGGTAGCCTGAGTGTTGGTTTGCCCTTTGGGAACAATAGAGGGGGTCAGGATGGATCACTGCAAACAGGGACCGGGGAGTGGAATCAAATGGCGCGCCTGGATGTTAGTAAATCGTTCAGGGTTGGCACCCTGGACTCATTTGCTTCGATATACTCTGCTTTTAATAATCGCACCAACGGGTTTTCCGATGAGTTCCGCTATGGGGTGAAACTTGGACTGTTGGTAGATAAGTTCTCCCTGCAGGTGACTGTGGATGGAGTAAGGTCCTTTAAGAATGGCGACGCCAATTTCAACAGCGAGGGGACCGGTCTTTATTCAAACAATGCAGAATACCTGGCCATAACTCCTGAGGTCGCATATAAAATTACTGACCAATGGGGGATAAGCGCGGCTTTTGCCGGGGCGGTTAGTGGGAAACTGATTTTTGCCCGACCTGCCTATTCGGCTGGAGTATTTTTTACTCTGAACTAATATCGAATCTTAAGCCGTAGAAAATTAGTGCCCGCGCAATTCGTTATTGCTCACCTGTTAATTCATCAATTTTTTTGCCGATCTTGAAAATCCATGATAGGCAGAATCACTATTCTGGTGCTGATATTCTTACTTAGGGTTTTGGCGTTGGAGGCTCAGTCAGACAGTATTTTTGTAATTCCTAAAATCAGCGGTATTATTTTCGATGGCAAGGTAGACGAACCCGCCTGGGAAAATATAGCACCGGTTCCTCTGGTACAGTATGAACCCAACGCAGGTGATCTTCCCACCGAAAAAACCGAGATCCGGTTCGGGTATGATGATCAATATTTTTACGGATCACTAAGAGCTTATGATCGCGACCCCAATGGTATCAGGGCCACATCCCTGTACCGGGACCTGATACGGGGGTCAGACCACTTTGAAATTGTCCTGGACACTTACAACGATAATGAAAATGCCTATGTTTTTACCACCACCCCTACGGGTTTGCGTCACGATGCCGCTATCTCCAATGATGCTACCGGAGGCACTATTTCCACCGGTGGCTGGCTTAACCGCGACTTCAATACCTATTGGGATGCGGAAAGCACCGTCACCGATCAGGGATGGTTTACAGAAATAAGAATTCCCTTCAGCAGCCTGCGATTTCAGGAAAACGATGGGAAAGTGATCATGGGCTTGTCGGTCCAGCGAAAAATTGCCCGAAAGCTGGAACGATTGGTATATCCGGCTATTCCCCCCAAAACAGATTACGCATTTCTCAGACCCTCCCAAATCCAGAAGATTGAATTTCGGGGCATCAAACCTAGTAGAAAATTGTACGTTACTCCCTATGTATTGGGTGGTTATCAAAGGCACAACCAGTTGAACCAATCGGAAACCAGGTATGAGACCCAGGATGAGTTTCAAAAAGAAGTAGGGGCAGATATTAAACTCTCCATCACCAATAACCTTACCGCTGACTTCACCATAAATACGGATTTCGCCCAGGCTGAAGCGGATGATCAACTGGTAAACCTTACCAGGTTTTCCCTGTTCTTTCCGGAAAAGCGACAATTTTTTCAAGAAAGAGCCTCCGTTTTTGATTTTCGCACAGGAGGATTGAGTCGGTTGTTCTTCAGTCGACGCATCGGACTCACCGACGACGGTATGCAGGTCCCCATCTACGGCGGTGTTCGTCTGATAGGTAGGATGAAAACCTGGGATCTGGGATTTCTGGATATGCAAACCCAAAGACTGGATAGTATTCCGTCAGAGAATTTTGGGGTACTTAGGGTAAGACGCAGGGTATTCAATCAAAACAGTTATGTAGGGGGAATGTTTACCAGTCGTATCGATACGGAGGGAAATAAGAACCTCGCCTATGGAGTTGATGGGTTAATCAGATTATTCGGAGATGACTACCTGACACTTCAATGGGCGCAGACCTTTGATAGTCTAACTGAAAATGGTGGGGCCGCAGATTTTAAAAGCGGTCGTCTGGCCCTGGAGGTTAACCGTCGCCGAAGGCGAGGTTTTGGTTATAACATTGGTACCATCCTTTCCGGTCCCAATTACAATCCCGGGGCAGGTTTTGTAGACCGCAACGATTTTAAGTTTGGTACAGTAGCCGCCTCGCACACCTGGCTTAAACAAGAAGGCGCGTTTATCTGGCACAAGCTGGAAGCCATAGGAAGCACTTATCTCAACAATTCGGATCATGAACCGTTGTCCGTGGAAGCAGGACCAGAGTGGACATTCTCAAGGAGAAACCTTGATAGTGGCGGATTATCGGTCAAATGGAATTACGAAAACTTGCTGGAGCCATTTGACCTGTCAGATGAGGTAGCCATTCCCATAGGGATTTACAACTTTTACCGAATAAACGGTTCCTATAATATTGCCGGAGATAATACCCTTAGTGCAGGTCTGGAGGTCGAAACCGGTCCATTCTACGACGGATGGCTCAACAGTGTTGTTTTTACCCCGCGTTGGTATCTTTCCAAACATTTTCAATTCAACCTGGAATATGTATACAGCGATGCAGATTTCAAAGACCGCGATGAAGAGTTTCAATTTCATATCACCAGGTTGCGTATCGGAACCGCGGTAAATAGAAAAATATCAACTAATGCGCTGGTCCAGTACAACAGTACCATTAACTTATTTTCCGCCAATATAAGATTCAGGTACAATTTCCGGGAAGGTCAGGATTTATGGATAGTGTTGAATACCGGGATGAATACCAACCGTTACAATTATGCTCCGGAACTACCGGCTGTCGATTCCCAGTCAGTACTGGTCAAATACCTGCATACTTTCATTTTTTAATCCGAAACAAACGCTGAATCAGGACGCTGTCTGCTATCCCCTGCACCACCAGTGCTATCCATGGTGGTGCAACCTTTTCCGGTAATATTAACTCTGATGGATTCGCCCTATTTGAACCTCCACCTTTCTTTTTTTCTTATAGGTAGCTGAAGCGATGGCTATGAGGGTTCCATTGAATAACAAACCGCAGATAATTACCACAATTCCGGGTACCAGGTCAAAAACGGTAGCCCTTACATAAATTTCTGAGATATCTGCAATAGGGGTGGGGTGGATGGCGACTTTGACGAACCAGCAGATTGCCAATAATACAAAGATAAAACTGTAATTTCTTCTCAGTCTTCTGCCAAAAGCCTCCATAAAGGAGATCTTAAAGCGGGAGTTTCTCAATTCGGAACTGAGCATCTCCGGCCAATCGGGATGTAGTGGTTTCACCTTGTTTGAGACCAACTGGGAAAAGAAGTTTTCGTTCAACAAGGCTATACGCCAACGCCAAAGGTCAAAATACATATACCTTCTTGATTCTATGATTAGAAAAAACAGTACGAATATTGTGGCAAGGATGATAACAAAATGTGGAAATTTAGGGCTACCAAAAGACACCGATAAAAACGCTCCGGTGGTTACAATGGCCCAGTTGGTGGTGACATCCAATCTGGAGCGCCAGGTATTGGCCCGGTCCATTTCTCCCCGGTAGTAGTGGCAAATCGCGGTGATATTTTCCGGAGGAATAAAGTTTTCAGATTCCATGGTAGCTTCCTGGTTAGTGCCAGAAATAAGTTATGGACATTTGTATTGAAAACCCAAATACCAAAGGGCAAAATCCCAAATAAATCCCAAATCGCCGATAACCTTTCACCTGCTGTCAGGAACCTTACTCCTTTTCAGGTGCTTCCTTGGGTTTGGGGACATAAACATTGGGTTGCGGGTTCAGAGGCTCCAGCACCTTGTTCACCAGGGCCGGGTGGTCCGCCGGTACCTGCGTGGCCCGGAACACGGCATACTCATGAGGCCCAACCGGTTGAGGAAATTTACCATCCGGCAGCCGGGCAGTACCTGCATAGGGTGTCAGGTATTCCCACAAAACTTTGCGGTCCGGGCTAACTTCAAAGAATCTCCCTCTGGCACCTTCCGTAATAAAAGTGTTGCCATTTTCCATTCTGTGGGCGCCTGAAATAAATGGGCTATAGAACGACAGGGTGTCCAGAGCTATGTATTTCCAGACGGCCGTAGCAGGGCCAAATGGACCGTTCTCATCGATGGAATAACCCGATCCGTCAAATGGTGCTTTAATCTCAATGACTTCCGAGTAACCCTGACTGGCATAGGGAACATTATTGTTGAATACCAACAGATTCCCCGCTCCCGGGTATCCTGAAGGGATCCACTTAACATCATGCTGGCCACCTAGTTTGCGGTGAGTGGAGTCTCCCCGTTGGTAATTTTCGGGATTTCCCCAGCGGTACAGTATATCTCCCCCTTTACCCCCTTTACCGCCAGAGTGGCCGGAAGCTTCTGCTGAAGTAGTGCTGTGATCAATAACCAGTATTTCATCCAACCCGGGGGAACTGATAACGATCTGATCCAAATCAGCATTGTAGTTGATGGCATTGGTATGATAAAGATCAGGATCAAGTTCCTCGGGATCTTCCTTGCGTACTAAGTTTATGTCTACCAGCTCCGGGTGTTGGGAAACAATCCCGTAGTTTGCCTTGGTACTGTCAAAATCCTGGATCATATGATCCCACAGGTGCCATTCCCAAACAACTTCGGCATCATTGGAACCCCTGGGTTCCAGTTCCACCACCCAATCCGGCCATAGTCCCTGCTCCGGAATTTGATCGGGGTCTCTGCCTGCGGCGATTGATTCTTCGGTTGATTTTGACTCCCAGGCAATGGCCAGGTAATTTCCATTGGGCATTATCGCCACGTCGTGATGAGTCAGGCTAACCTCAGAAGACATTCGGTATTCCCAGATCAGGTCACCTTCCCAGTTGAACTCCTGCAGATAACCGCCGGCGCCTCCTCCTTCGAACCCAAATTCCTCAGGATCCTTTCCGCCCCGGGCCAGATTTCCGTTTTCTTTAAGGTAAACCCACCCCGAGGGTCCGTATTGACTTTCCCATATATGGACCACCTGTCCATCCATATTTATTAGAAAGGTAGAGTCCGACAGCAACGGGGTAAAGTAAACATATCCCGCGGAAGCATCGGCGGTATAGGTCACCAAACCGCGGGGTATCCCCATGCCTGCCAGGTTGCGGTCAGGAGGAGATTCGTGTTTGGCGTCGTTCTCCGATGTAGTGGTGTTGTTACAACTACTGGAATAGAGAATGACTGATAAGATGATTATGGAACGCAATAATTTCCTGATTTTTAAAGTCATACGGGAGATCATTTAACTGTCAGACGACACAATCTAACAATATCTCCCTGAAATCCTTAATAAAGTGGGGTATCCAGCAATTCTTTCACCAACCTTGCCAGTTTGTCCATGGCGAGTTCGGGCTGCTCCAAAGGAAGATCACCCACTTCAAAGTAACGGACCTTGTGAAGGTGTTGATCAAACCTGCGTTCCAACATGGGCCGGTGCTCCATTTCGCTTAAGGCGATGATGATATTATATATTTCAAAATCTTTTTCTTCCAGCGGCTGGGGGAATTTTGTTAGTGCCCTGCCAGTAACATTCCTTTGCGTCAGCGCTTTTAATGCATGTTTGGAAATAGCCCCTGGATTATCCGGATTGGGCATATTTTCGGACAACCCTTTTGAAGAGGCCTGGTAGTTCAAACCATTTATCTCTGCCAGGTGATTGAAATATTCCTCAGCAAACCGGCTGCGGTAGTAATTTCCGGTGCAGATAAACAGGACCTTTTTTTTCATAGAGCTTCAATTCTAACGCCGGTCACCAAACAACAGCACTTAGTAAACTCATAGCTGATAACCAATAAATCTTCAATCATCAACTGCCGTTCCCACCATTTGCCTGAACTTCCAACCGGTCTCATCATTTACCGGCCCCTGAGTTTGCTTCATCAGAATGCCTATGGTTTGTTCCACCGGGTCGGCAAAGTACTGCGTATTGAAGTATCCACCCCAATTGAAAGTGCCTTCACTGCCTGAACCCCCATTTATAGCTCCCTGCTCAGTCAATACCCCAAAGGCCAGGCCGTAGTAGACGCTTTCATCGCCGAACAAATCAGCGGTATGGTTGCCCAAAATAGACCGGACAGTGGTGGGGCTAAGAATCCTGACACCGTTATATTCTCCGCCGTTGAGGTACATTTGCAGAAAAATTGCATAATCCCGGGCGGTACTGGACAGGCCCGCACCACCAGCGAAGAAAGTCTTAGCTCCTTTAACAGGGTAGTTGACATCGTATCGGTGATCGGTGAATCGCACCCAATTACCATCTTCCTGTTTATGGATGGAAACCAACCGGTCGGCTTTGCTATCAGGGAGGTAGAACCAGGTGTCGTCCATTCCCAGTGGGTCGAACAACCGTGTCCTAAGAAACTCGTCGAAAGGCATACCGGATATCACTTCAATAAAATAACCCAGTACATCCAACCCCTCGCTGTAGGAGTATTCCTCACCCGGATTGAAATGCAGAGGCAGTTTGGCCAGTTTTTTAATATTTTGTTCGATGGTAATCGGCTCGGTGGTCCAGGCATCGACAATACCGGTTTTGCCAAATATTTTCCTGAACCTGTCATCGCTGTCAATAAACCCATAACCAATGCCCGAGGTGTGTGTCAAAAGGTGCCGAATAGTGATCTCATGATCAGCTGGTATGGTGGTAAAACTGGAATCTGATTCATTGAAAGATTCCAGCAGCTGCGGTTCTTTAAATTCCGGAATGTACTTCGATATTGGATCGTCCAGCCGGAATTTTCCTTCTTCCCAAAGCATCATTACCGCTGTAGATGTGATGGCCTTGGTCTGAGAGGCAATGCGGAAGATGTCGTCGGATTTCATTTCACGACCGGATTCACGATCTGCGCTGCCATAGGCCTTGTGAAAAACGATTTTCCCTTTACGAGCAACCAGGGCCACTATTCCCGGCAGATTGCCGTTGTCAACTGTTTCCTGCAACATGTTATCAATGCGGTTCAACCTATCAGTTGACATACCTACACTTTCCGGGTCGACAGGGGTGAGGAGAGGGGGTTCCTGGACAGATGGTGATTGATTACAGGTTGACAACAGCAGCAACCCAAGTAGCAGTATACTAGTAAGATGATATTTCATTGGTGATCAGTTTGATGCAAAAAAATGGAAAAAATGACAAATACCAAATCTCAGGAAAAGCTCCACATTTCGAAACCTCAAACGCTTGCAGCGTCCCCAAATGGGTACACCTTAGATATTAAGTGCTCGATTTCCGGTTGCATCCAGGCAGGCCTCTTTAAGTGCCTCCGAAAAAGTAGGATGTGCATGTGACATTCGCGCAATGTCTTCTGCCGAAGCCCGGTACTCCATGGCCACCACCGCCTCTCCAATCATATCCGCGGCACGGGGGCCAATGATATGAACACCCAGGATCTCATCCGTTTGCTCATGGGCCAGCACCTTTACGGACCCGTCGATGTCCATGCTGGCTCTGGCTCTGGCGGAGGCCTTGAAGGGGAAGCTTCCTTTTTTGTAAGGCACACCCTGTTCCTTCAGGGCTTCTTCGGTATGACCAACACTGGCTACCTCAGGCCAGGTGTAGACCACGCCGGGAATTAGCAGGTAGTTAATATGTGGCTTTTGTCCGGCCAGAAGCTCTGCCACCATCACACCTTCTTCTTCCGCCTTGTGCGCCAGCATGGCTCCGCGCACCACATCTCCGATGGCGTAGATATTGTCGACCGATGTTTTAAGCTGGTCGTCAACCGGAATCCTGCCCGCCTTATCCAGCGCAATCCCAATTTTCTCCAGGCCCAGTCCTTCGGTATAGGGGCGGCGCCCGATAGAAACCAGACAGTAATCTCCCTTCAATTCTTTTACAGATCCTGACTTATCTTCGGCCTTGACCGTTACTTGTCGGGAGGTAGATTTAACCTCTGTCACTTTGTGTTCCAGTAAAAACTCGAAGCCCAGTTTTTTCAATACTTTTTGAAGTTCCTTACCCATGGTGCCATCCATGGTAGGGATAATACTTTTCATCAGTTCCACCACGGTGATTTTGGTACCCAGCCTGGCAAATACCGATCCCAACTCCAGTCCGATCACTCCACCCCCCATGATGATCATATGCTTGGGCAGTTTGGTGATTTCCAGGGCTTCCGTGCTGGTGATGATGCGTTTCTTGTCGAGCTCAATAAAAGGCAGACTGGCTGGCTTGGAACCAGTGGCGATAATAATATACTTTCCCCCTAGAATGGTTTCTTTCCCTTGCGCATCGAGTACCGCCACATTGTTTTTATCCTGAAAAGAACCTACTCCGGTAAAAGTGTCGATCTTATTTTTCTTCATTAGATAGGAGACTCCCCCGGTAGTCTGATCTACCACCGCCTGTTTCCTTTTTACCATCTTGGCCAGGTCTACCTGGTACGCTCCTCCGCTTATACCGTGCTCCTCGAATTCATTGATGGCTTTATAGAAATGCTCACTGGAATCGAGCAGGGCCTTACTGGGTATACAACCAACATTGAGACAAGTGCCGCCCAGTGTGTTGTATTTTTCGATGATGGCAGTTTTCATGCCTAATTGAGCGCAGCGAATGGCGGCTATATAACCACCCGGTCCTGAACCGATTACTATTACATCATATTGCATAATATTTTGGATTAAATGCCTACCAGCATTCGGGCCGGATCTTCTAAAAACTCTTTTACACGATACAGAAAGCTTACCGATTCCCTGCCATCTACGATTCGGTGGTCGTAAGAAAGGGCCACATACATAATGGGCCGCACCACTATTTCACCGTCGACCACCACCGGGCGCTCTACTATGTTATGCATGCCCAGAATGGCAGACTGGGGTTGATTAATAATAGGGGTAGAGAGCATACTGCCGAAAATACCTCCATTGGTTATGGTGAAGGTGCCTCCGGTCATTTCCTCAATGCTGAGTTTGCCTTCCCGGGCTTTCACAGCCAGTCGCACCACTTCTTTTTCGATCCCTTCAAAACTAAGCATCTCGGCATTGCGAATTACCGGTACCACCAGGCCTTTGGGTGAACTAACTGCAATTGAGATATCACAAAAATCGTTGTAAACAATCTCCTGCTCGTCGATCATGGCATTGACCGCCGGCCATTCCTGAAGTGCCAGACATACGGCCCTGGTGAAGAATGACATAAAACCCAGCCCCACTTCTTTTTTCTCTTTGAATTTCTCCTTGTACTTACTGCGGATATCCATAATGGGCTTCATGTCCACTTCGTTGAAAGTAGTGAGCATGGCAGTTTCATTTTTGGCAGCCACCAGTCTCCGGGCGATGGTCTTTCTCAAACTGCTCATCTTTTCCCGACGCTGGTTGCGCTGCCCCGAAGGCACAGTGGGAGCCGGTTCGGCAGTTTTAACCTGCTGCTGTGGGGGACTGCTTGTTTTAACCTGGGCTGCTACCGCGTCTTCTTTGGTGATGCGGCCAGCTACCCCACTTCCATCCACATCCGCTGGCGGGATACCCTTCTCCGATAGTATTTTGGCAGCGGCTGGTGATGGATGTCCTTTGGCATAATCCGGACCGGCCCGATTAGGCTGAGCGCCCTGAGCTGCTTCAGATACCGGAACCTTCTTGGTATCAGAAGCCGATGCGGCATCTGTAACTTCTATCTTACAAATTAAAGCCCCGATCTCCAGCACGTCACCTTCCTGGGCGACAGGGTGCAGTATGCCATTTGCTTCTGCGGGTAGTTCAAAAGATGCCTTGTCAGAATCAATATCTGCAATGTTTTCATCCAGCTCTACATAGTCACCGTCCTGCTTGATCCAGGTGGCCAGGGTAACTTCGGTTATGGATTCACCTACCTCAGGCACCCTCATCTCCACTACCTCCCCTGTATGCTCTTCCCCCACACTCTTGCTATCATTCGTATGCTCTTCCCCCACACTCTTGCTGTCATTCGTATGCTCTTCTTTCACGCTCTTGCTGTCATCCGTTTGCTCTTCCCCTGCACTCCTGCTGTCCTTATCAGCCTCAGTGTCGATGACGCAGATCACCGCTCCCACTTCCAGGGTTTCACCGGCCTGTGCCTTAATCTGCAGTACCCCGGAAGCTTCGGCATTCAGTTCAAACGACGCCTTGTCCGATTCCAGTTCACAAATAATTTCATCCATTTCAACGTAGTCACCATCCTGCTTAAACCATTCGCTAATGGTAACTTCGGTTATCGATTCGCCCACCTCCGGGACTTTGATTTCTAAGCTCATATTTTTTCAGGTTAGCAGGGTCAGGAAAATGCCCTGTCGATTATATCTTGTTGTTCTTTCTGGTGCACCTTGTGATACCCGGTGGCAGTGGAAGCAGTGGCCCGACGGCTTATAATGTCCTTCTTGACTTCTCTGAATGAACGCAGAATAAATGCCCAGGCACCCATGTTTTCAGGTTCTTCCTGCACCCAGTACACCTCGTTAACAGCGTATTTTGAAAGTTCATTCATTACCTGCTTTTTGGGAAATGGATGCAGTTGTTCAACCCTGATGATCGCCACATCCTTTCTCTTTTTATTCTGTTGTTCCTCCTGTAGTTCATAGAAGAGCTTGCCCGAGCACATTAGTACTTTTGTCACTTTTTTTGCATCCGCGTAGGTATCGGTAATGATCTCCTTAAACCGTCCCTTTGTGAACTCAGAAACCGGGCTAAGTACTTTTGGATGCCGTAACAGGGATTTTGGTGACATTATCACCAGGGGCATTCGGAACGGCAATTCCAACTGACGCCGCAACACGTGAAACAAATTGGCCGGTGTGGTAATGTTACACACGAACATATTCCATCCGGCTGACATCTGCAGAAACCTTTCGGGACGGGCATTACTATGTTCAGGGCCCTGTCCCTCGTAACCGTGCGGAAGAAACAGCGTGAGACCATTCATACGGTGCCATTTGGTATAACTGGCAGTGATAAACTGGTCGATCATCACCTGGGCGCCATTGGCAAAATCGCCAAATTGAGCTTCCCATATTACCAATGCGTTGGGATTTGCCATGGCATAGCCGAATTCAAACCCCAAAACCCCAAACTCAGAAAGCAGTGAATTGTGGATATCAAATTTCTCCTGATCTTCTGCAATGAAGTCCAGGCTGGAATAAGGCTCGTTGGTCTGGGCATCTCTCAGCACCGCATGGCGATGAGAGAAAGTACCCCTGCGGCTGTCCTGACCGGAAAGTCGTACCACCTTGTTTTCCAGCAAAAGTGAGCCGTAAGCCAGTAATTCCGCACAGGCCCAGTTGAGTTCCTTCTTCTCGAAAAACATCTCCTGCCTTTGTTTGAGCTGTTTTTCAATCTGTTTTAACGGTTTAAACCCCTGGGGGAGTTTGACCAGCGCTTCACCGACCTGTTTCACCACGGCAGCGCTAATAGCGGTAGATGGAGATTGCTCGAAGTCTTTGGGCTCGGACTTGCGCAGGCTACGCCACTCCTCCTCCATTGGTTGGTAATGGTAGGGCAACTGTTGCTGTTTGACCATGTTCAAACGATCCTGTAACAAGGACCTGAACTCTTTGCCCATGGTTTTAGCCAGCTTGGCATCAACATCTCCGCGGTCAATTAGTTTTTTATTATATACTTCCCGGGGGTTGGCGTGCTTAGATATAATGTTATACAATGAAGGTTGGGTGAATTTCGGCTCGTCGCTTTCATTATGCCCATGTCGCCGGTAGCACACCATGTCAATGAAAATATCCCGATTGAACTTTGTGCGAAATTCCACCGCTAATTTGGTGCAGAAGATCACCGCTTCCGGCTGGTCACCGTTCACGTGCAAAACAGGTGCATCAATAACCTTAGCCACATCCGTACAGTAAATGCTGGAGCGTGCCTCCCCAAAATCAGTGGTAAAGCCCACCTGATTATTGATCACAAAGTGGATGGTTCCCCCGGTGGTATATCCCTCCAGATTGGTCATCTGCGCCACTTCGTATACGATCCCCTGGCCTGCAATGGCAGCATCACCGTGAATCAGAATGGGCAATACCTTGTCTTCATCATTGCGGTACTGTTTGTAGATCTTGGCCCTGGCAAACCCCTGTACCACCGGGTCTACCGCCTCCAGATGAGATGGATTGGGGCTGAGTTTTAAGTTTATCTCTTTGCCTGAAGGAGTAGTAATTTGAGATGAAAAGCCCATATGGTATTTGACATCTCCGTCTCCCATAGTAAGATCGGGTTGTGTTCCTTCGAATTCGCTAAAGATCTGCTCATAGGTTTTCCCCATAATATTAGCCAGCACATTCAGCCTGCCCCGGTGGGCCATGCCTATTACCACTTCTTCCACTCCGAGATCAGCGGCATTGTTTATGATGGAATCAAGCGCCGGGATAGTGGTTTCGCCACCCTCCAGGGAAAATCTCTTTTGGCCTATATATTTCGTGTGGAGGAAATTCTCAAATACTACCGCTTCATTTAGTTTGAACAGAATACGGCGTTTTTCGTCCTGGGTGAGTTTAAAATTAAGCGCCTCATACTCACACTTTTTTTCAAACCATTCAAACACCTCGGGCTCGCGCATGTACATATACTCGAACCCAATAGGGCCAAGGTAGATCGATTTTAACGCAGCGATAATGTCACGGAGCTTGGACCGCCCAATTCCCATGGCAATACCGGCATCAAATTCGGTATCCAGATCATCCTCCGTCAACCCTACATCTTCCAGACTGATACGGGGTTTGCGGTCAAGCCGGGTACGTACCGGATTGGTATCGGACTTTAAATGTCCCCGGCTCCGGTAAGCGTGTATCAAATAACGTACCTGGACTTCTTTATAGGCGTGGGAATCATCGGTAGCAACCTGGGGTTTTCCGTCCGCATATTCAAATCCTTCAAAAAATTGACGCCAGGAAACATCAACGGACTCAGGGTCTTGTTGGAATAATTTATACAGTTCTTCTATATACGAACTGTGGGCATTGGATAGATATGAGTACTGGCTCATGCTGGGTTAACTGAAGATTAATCAAAGGTATAAAATGGTATCAATATAGAAAAATCGTATATACGAATATACAAATTTATCCATGTAAGTTTTGGCGTAGTTTCTTTCCAGATGGGGTTTAACCAGCATTCTCCATGCTATTGTTATCTTTTGAGCAGATTTTGGTAGAACCAGGGCCTGGATTCTCCAGAGTAGGTATCTTCACCAACAATATCCACATCACCGTCAGCATCCATATCTCTGGCTACTCCCGAATAGACACCTTTGTTCTCTACTACTACCTTGGATTCCAGGAATTCGCCATTTTCATTAAGGTAGGCCACAATGTAGGTTCCCTTCCATGTTTTGCCGTTGATTACATCCAGGTCACCGTCCAAATCGATATCCGCCAATCTTACAAAACTGGCATCATTGAAGTTTTCTTTAATCGGATGCTTTTTCCATTCCGAAGTATTTTCCGGATCCGGGGGGCATTCAAACCAGGCCAGATCATGGTGGTTACCAGGGGTGCCATAATTCTTGAATGATTCAGCCGGTGACAATACAATATCATTTCTTCCGTCCCCGTTGATGTCTCCGATATCTTCTTTGGTGGCCCTGTTGGAATAATCAAAATACCGGTATTTTGTAAACGGTTGTTCTCTTGGATGCTCGGGATTCTTGTACCAATCACCGCTTAGGGAAATGTCCGGTTTGCCATCTCCATTCAGGTCTCCCACAGAAAGTCCTTCACCATCTTTTGTGCCTATACGGCGGGTGCTCCAGTCCGTAAGAGAGTTCTGAAATATTACCTTTACATCGTGGGGTTTTTTGTGGCGCACAATTACATCCGGTCTGGAGTCACCGTCAATATCCGCAATAGCCACATCATTGGCATGAACGCCTTCAATAGTGGCGATCTCATGCTTGGGCCAGGTATTGTAAACCAACGATGCTCCGGGGTTCTCAAATAAATATATCTTGATGGGGCTTATGGCATGTCCGTCCACACAAACTATTACGTCGGGATCTCCATCGGAATCAATGTCCGCACATTTGGCGGCGCCTACAAAGTCCGTGGAGTCATTGGTGCCTATTATTCCCTCATGCCCAAATTCGTGCCTTACCCATTCCGTATTTGAGATTTGTTGAAACCATACTGCCTTGGTTCTGCCTTTAGCCCCCTGCCCTCCATCGAAGACAGCCACATCAACCAACCCGTCACCGTTGAAATCAGCCGCATCCAGTGCAGAAACCCCCGCAATAGTGCCGCTTCCTATATCAACAGGTGATGAAAAAGACAACTCCTGCCCCCAAACCTGGATGGCAGTAAAAAAGAGTGCCAATAGTATAGCGCAACTTTTGTGGACCGGGAGAGACAACTCCATACCTGATAAAAGTAATCAATTTTATTCATCAGGAGAAAGATTCTAATATTCCCGGTGGGTACTGCCTGTAACAAACGGGCCCGGTATTTCCCCAAATAAAATTTGGAGCGGAATCCGGATCGTCTAGAGACTGGTTCTAACCAATCCCTCATAAGGCCATTTTTTAGATGTCTTCTTTATAATGGTGTTGATAACAGATTGTGTGTCACTTCCCAAACTGCGGGTTAGGGTTTTGTGGTATTTCCATACAGCCCTATTGAATCACCGAACGCCTGTCCAGCAGCTGACATAAAGCCGTCCTAAGATTAATGGGTGTCTCCTGATTCTTGAGAATATAGCGATGTGCTCCCTGTAGACTAAATTTGTTTATAGTTGGATAATCACAGTGATTGGTAACAATTACATAGCGGGATCCGGGACATTTATTCTGTATTATCTGCAACAATTCTAGACCAGTCAGATGGTCCTTTTCTTTAACGCCCAGATTGTGATCCAAAATGAAAATGTCAGTTAAGGGATCCAAATGGGTCAAACATTCCTCCGCGGTGGTATGGTGTATCACCTCTGTGTTTTCCGCTGGCACCAATCTCCCGGTTAGCTGTATGACGTATTTTCTCAGGATCTCACCGTAAAAACAATCGTCCTCTACGATGGTGATTTTAACATTGCTTCTATTCATTTTTTGTAATTCAGAAAGTTGATTAAAAAATAGTTTATTGGTTATCGGTGATTTTTTGGTTCATATCCCACCGGTAGTGTTTTTTCAGCTTCAATATTTCCAGTTCAATTGATGGTTTGAGTTTTTTGAAGTGTTCCCGGACTTCATTTACCATATGACCCATTTCAATGGAGTCGGGGTTGTTGAAACTCCGGGCCTCTATCTGAGCTAGTGTTCTTTCCATTTGATGAAGCCTCAGGTGACTACAGCCCGGTATCAATTTATGCGCAATAGCTCCTGCCATTTGCCACTTTCCCTGCTGGCAGAACTGACTTAACTGCCTCAGATGACTTTCGGTATTATTGATAAACAAATGAAGCAGTTCAATGATAAACCCGGTATCATGGTCTACCATTTCTTTAAGGTCTGTTAAATCGCAGGTCGGAGGTTGATCCTTTTTGGTCTTTTTATTTGGCCACATGGTTAAATTCAATGGTTTTTCTGATGTGTTTCAGTATGTCCAAGAATCTCTCCAATTATTTCCCCGTACTTTGGTTGTGATAAGAAATCCGCGTTTACACATCATTGCAGACTGATTACCACAGATTTACCACAGATCAAACACTGGGGACCTTATTTTTATGTATGTGAAAAAATCCCACACATTGTGGAGATCTTCCGTCATTGGTGCTCACAAAACAGATACCTGACATTGTTTGTGTATGAAACATATATCAACTACCTTTGCAGTCTCAAAAATTCGGACGAGATCCGTAAACAAAAAAGAAAATGGCTGTAAAAATCAGATTAGCGCGTCGAGGACGCAAGAAACTGGCACTGTACGACGTGGTCGTAGCGGACGCCAGAGCACCACGTGATGGTCGCTTTATTGAAAAACTTGGAACCTATAATCCCAATACAGATCCTGCCAGTATTAATATTGATACTGACCGGGCATTTGACTGGGTGATGAAAGGAGCACAACCCACCGACACGGTGCGGGCGATTTTGTCGTACCGGGGAGTAATGCTTAGGAAACACTTGCAGGTAGGTGTAAACAAGGGAGCAATTTCTCAGGAAGATGCCGATAAGAAATTAGCTGCCTGGTTACAGGATAAAGAATCAAGGATTGCCTCAAAAGTTGAAAGGCTGCAACAAGACCAGGCAAGTAAGGATAAAGATCGACTGGCGGCAGAGACCAAAGTAAAAGAGGCTCGGGCTGAAGCAATTAAGAGCAAGGCAGCTGCAGCCGCGGGGGTTGTGGCAGCAACTGGTGAAGGAGCCGGAGACGCTGGAGAGGAAGTGGCGGCAGAGACTACCGAGGAGGGACCTGCAGAAGCGTCGGAAGCGCCGGCAGTATCAGCACCGGAAGCAGCAGATGAAGAAGTAGCTCAGGTCCAGGAGCCCGCCGCGGCGGAATCGGAGGAAGCAGCTGAACCTGCGACTGAGCCTGAAGCAGCGGCTCCGGCCGAAGAAACTGCCCAGGAAGAAAAGCAAGAAGAACCCGCACCCGAAGCATCAGCGGAGGAAGCAGCTGAACCTGCACAAGCAGCAGAATCTACAGAGTCGGAAGCGCAAAGTTCCGAGCCAGCGCAGGCATCGGAGGAGGATGCAGCACCAGCTTCGGAAGAAGCTACTGAGGAGGAGGAGTAACCATAGCCTGGCATCATGAAGATTGATGCTTGTTTTCAACTGGGCCATATATCCGGAACCCGGGGACTACATGGTGAGATCCAGGCACGTCTGGATTCAGACAGGCCTGAGCATTATAAAGATTTGGAATCAGTATTTCTTCTGAAAAAGGGAGAAAATTCACTGGTTCCTTTTTTTATTGAATCACTCAAGATCAGAGGAGATCATGCGGTGGTTAAATTTGAGGAAGTAAGCTCAAAAGATGAAGCCAAGCAGTTGATAGGGAGTGAAATGTATCTTCCACTGGATCAGCTGCCCAAACTGGATGGTGACAGTTTCTACTATCACGAGCTACTGGGTTGGAGGGTAATGGATGAGAATCTGGGGGAACTGGGCAAAGTGAGCGCTATACATCAGCAAACCAGCCAGATACTTCTGGTGATGGAATACCAGCACCGCGAAGTTTTGATACCGTTCACTGATGATATTGTTTTGGGTATTGACCGGGAACATGAGCAGGTTAACGTGCTGCTCCCGGACGGGTTGTTGGAAATATACCTGGAGGAATAGGTGATGCGAATAGACATTATAACCGTTTTACCCTCATTGCTGGACAGCTTTCTAAACCATTCCATTGTGCAACGCGCTAAAGACAAGGAGTTGGTCCAGGTCAATATTCACAACCTTCGCGACTATGCTACCAACAAGCAGCGTTCGGTGGATGATTATGCCTACGGAGGCGGTGCCGGAATGGTATTGATGATAGAGCCGGTGGTGCAGTGCCTGGAATCACTGCAAAAAGGCCGGGAATACCAGGAAGTAATTTATATGAGTCCCGATGGACAGCCCCTGCAACAATCGCTGGTAAACCAAATAAGCCTTTTGTCCAACGTGATTATTCTTTGCGGGCATTATAAGGGTATAGATGAAAGACTCCGTGAACATTTCATCACCAGGGAAATCAGTATCGGAGATTACGTATTATCCGGGGGTGAACTTCCCGCTGCGGTATTGGCGGATGCTGTAATAAGACTGGTACCCGGCGTACTGTCCAACGAGAGCAGCGCCCTGACGGATTCATTCCAGGACGGTCTGATCGCTCCCCCGGTTTACACCCGCCCCGCGGAGTTCAGGAACTTAAAAGTGCCATCGGTATTACTGAGTGGTCATGAGAAAGAAATCGAGAAATGGCGATTTGAGCAGTCGGTAAAACGCACGGTGGAAAGAAGACCGGACAGGAGCGATGAAATGCCGCCCGGTCAACCTGGGAAAGACGCAGGTTAATAATTTCTAATTCATCATTTCTAATTAAAAAATTTATACCCTATATTTGCAGTCCATTTTGAGATAATAAAGATGAGCGATCTAATTAAATTGGTAGAAAGTGAGTATGCCGAGGTTCGAGGCAAGTATCCGAAGTTTAAATCAGGTGATACCATAAACGTTCATGTGAAGATACGAGAGGGCAATAAGGAGAGGGTACAGCAATTTCGTGGTACGGTAATTCAAAGAAAGAATACCAACACAAACGGGGAGACCTTCACGGTAAGAAAGATTTCCAATGGTGTTGGTATCGAAAGAATTTTTCCCATACTGAGTCCAAATATTGAAAAGATTGAGCTGGTGCGAAAAGGAAAGGTGCGAAGGGCCAAGTTGTACTATCTGCGTGGTAAGCAGGGTAAGGCAGCTAGAATAAAGGAGAAAATCTAAGTTAGATTATATTATAGATCCGGGGCCTTTTCGATAAGATTAGGCCTTTTTTATTTTCCAGATGTTTGAATACATGACGGTAGATTTTTGATTTTAAGGTATATGTCTTAAATCGCTAATCTATTAATCAAGTAATCATTTGTTCACATGTTAACACACCAAGTATATTTCTGGTTAAAAGAACCCGACAGCATTCAGGCACAGGAGCAACTTAAAGAAGGCTTACAGCGCCTGTTGACCATCGAAACCATTGGTTCCGGTCATATCGGTATCCCGGCAGCAACA
>JAUIKU010000302.1 GCA_030430675.1 Bacteroidia bacterium
ATCAGCCATTGCTCCAAAAATGAAAATTCCCTCTGACAGGGGTGGAGACTCCAAAAAGAAGTGTACAAAGATATAGTCGCTGGTGATTTCAGGGGGGTCGGACTCCAGGTTGTCAATAACGTATTCACCATTAATATCCTCGAACGTACCCTGACCCCGATGTATGTTCAGCTCATCTTTCAGTACGAATGCGTCTACCCGGTTCTCTTTACGGTCGATACTGGCTACATTTTGTCCCAGTACATTAATAGATCTCAGGTCGAAAAACCTGAATTCATTGCCTCCCTGAAAGTTATTTTCCAGGTTGAAATAGCGATATTCAATGGTTCTAAGGTCTTGCTTCAAAGAGGTCGGTGGTAATTTGGTCAGCACATTATCCCAGCGTTTATTCTGCCTTATTACCACATTGATCTCTTCCAGCGGGTTCTGCACCGGAAGATCGGGATACCGAACAGAGAAGTTTAGTTGTTGATTGAAGTCACGCTCCACTATTCCATCGGACATGCCTACCAGGGCATCAATCTGTATTTGGTTATCATACACCATAAACCGCCTGGTAAGGATGAGGTCAGCTTCGTTTCCCTGTCGGAAGACTTTTAGCACATAGTTGCCGGTTCTCTTCACATGAGGCACCATCCATTGATAATGTACGTAAGGGATCCTGGTACCAAAGGAGTACTGGTAATCGGTGATGGGAAACTCGTTGAACTGTGCTAAAAAATCGTTGTTGTTGAGCCTGGATTTCTCCCAATTGGCGTCGCAATGGATCAAACGCGCATAGTAACTTTGAAAATCGCCATAGAGCTGATCAAACTCCAGTACCAGGTTCCTGCTAGAGTGAATGGAAATAGCTGCAGGCTGTATTACTTCATCATAAGAATCCTGAATAGGATAAAGCCGGACCGTTTTGATATTCTCCTCATAAACCTTATTGTCCAGCTCTAATTTTTTCGGGTAGGACGAGCTGGTATTGACATTGGTGGTTGCCTGGTCCAGGGGTACGCAGCCGAGGAATACCAAAAAACACAACCACTTAACCACCCTGAACAGAACATACCTTTGCATAACCAGCTAAAACTAGTTATTTCTATAAAAAAAGCGAAATTCCAACCCTTTTTGCATAAAACGGGTCTAGTAAATGTAGCTAAACAAAAAAGAAAACCACCGGTAGTTTGAAGATCAGTGAAGCACAATTAGTAAAGGGTTGTGGCGAGGGTAATCGTGAGTCCCAACGCGAACTTTACAGACGGTATTCTGCCGCCATGCTAATGGTTTGCATCAGGTATAGTAAAAACCGGGAGGATGCGGAAGATATACTTCAGGAGGCATTTATTAAAGTTTTTAAGAATATCCGAAACTTCAAACAAAAAAGTACCCTGGGTTACTGGATAAAAAGAATAGTAGTGAATACTGCGCTTAACTTTCAACGGGGCAAATTGTACTTGTTCCCAATGGTAGAACTCGATGATCAATCGGAAGTTACTATTAGTGATCAGGCGATCTCTAACTGCGGTCTTGAGGAGTTAACCAAGATGATTCAAAAGCTTCCGGTAGGTTGCCAGGTGATTTTCAACCTTTACGCTATCGAAGGGTACAATCACCGGGAAATTGCGGAGATGTTGAAAATTAGTGAAGGAACTTCGAAGTCGCAGTATGCCAGGGCCAGGACCTTGATGAAACAACTGATCAGTCAGGCGAACAACATTAATTACGAAAAGTACCAATAATATGGGAAGGGATAATTTTGAACAGGCTTTGAAAGAGCGTTTTGAAGGGGCCGAGATCCAGCCTTCAGAAAGTTTGTGGACGGGCATTGAAGCTGCAGTAGCCAATGAGGAAGCAGCACGCTACAGGAAAGGAATGGCCTACTATCGCTGGATTGCGGCGGCTGGTATATTGTTGTTGGCAGGAATTTTTGGCTACCTGGGTTTTGAAAACCTATCTGGTGACAGACTAACTGACGACTCCCAGGTCTTAGAAAAAAATATTGCCCCTGGGTCAGAAACCGATGGATCGAATACCAAGGGGCCCGAAACAACCAATGGCGTTATTTCCGATAGAGAAACAGAGGATGGTAATGACACACCAAGTAGTCAGTCGAATGCCATAAAAGGTCAGTTAACAGACAAGCAGAATCAAAACCTCCAGTCCGAAGAGACGCCTCCTACAGCGGTTCAAAACCGGGAGTTACAGGTCAATAAGCAGCCCCAGAGCAACAGCCCATTTTTGGCAAGAACCGAAGAGGCGCTTCCGGATGAAGAAAAGAAAAATGTAAACTCGAATGCTGCTGCTCTATCGGTTGCAGCCACCTCAGAACTGGAGGTAATGGAACTGGACACCCAGGCACCGGTAACGGAGTCTGACCTCTCCCCGCAATTGCCTGAAATTGTCTATGGTGTACCAATCTATCCCGTCAATCAAAAGTCAGTGAAGCCCGTTTTATGGGCGGGGGTAAATATGACTCCCGGATATTTCGATCCTAACTATTCTATACAGAGTGAGCAGGCATTTGCACCTTCTTTACCTAATACCGGGAGTTATACCTCAGCTGATGAGAGCCATCAAACCGGATTTTCCATGACACTTGGGGTGGAGATGGGAATGAAGATTTCAGATCGATGGCAAGTTAGCAGTGGTATACAGTATTTAAACAATAATGTTCAAAGCAGCACAGACCTGGTGCTGGACGAGAAGACTCCAGTACTGTTCAGTACGCTAAGAGCTCAGGATTTTTCAGAAGATGCTCTATCAAACGTAAGTTATGAGCCCACGGAGTTGGACAATACCTTTCAATTTATATCTATACCGGTACAGGCTGGTTATCTATTGATCGATAGTAAAGTAAAACTTCTGGTCAATGCCGGAATTGCCAGCGACATTTTTCTGCAAAACGAAGTCTCAGCGGTGGATCGATCACTGGAGTCACTGACCATCAACCCAGGATCGGATGCTCCGTTCAGGTCCGTTTACTTCAACGGACTATTTGGAGCTCAGGCCAGTTATGAGATCTTACCAAGGTACATGATAACACTGGAGCCACGATACAAAATGGCGCTTAGTGAGTTTACCAAATCAGATAATAATTACAGTAGTTTGCCCTCGTCATTCGGAATTGGAGTGGGGGTAAAATATGTCTTTAAATAATTAGAACGGGATCAGGGAATAGAATCTTAAAAAACAAAATGATATGAATGACCACTACAAACTTTGGAGCAATCTGGTAACTGCATTACTGTTAAGTATCGTAATTATGGTTGCATTAACCTTCGTAAGTTGTACGGATACCTGTGAGAATACCGAAACCTACGTATATCTGGAGCCGGTATATACTCCTGCTAGCGAAGTGAGGGCTTCTTTTGCCAGCCTGGCACCGCAGAACCTGGAAAACCCCGGGAAGATCTATCGGAAGGACCACTACCTGTTTATCAATGAACTGGGAAAAGGGATTCATATAATCGATAACAATGACAAGACCAATCCTTCGCCTTTAAGCTTTGTCAATATCCCCGGTAGTTTTGATGTGGCGGTGAAGGGTAATACGATGTATGTTGACAGTTTTGTTGACCTGGTGGTTCTTGATATTTCAGATCCCACTAACGTTGTACAAATTACCCGCATGGAGAATGTCCTGAACAATTTTGATATCATGGGATTCTACAGCAGCGAAGAAACCGGTTTTATCACTGATTTTAGAGAGATAGAGAATGTAGAGGTTTATGGTTGTGATGAAAATCCGGTGGAGCCTCTGCCTGGACGGGGAGGATTCTGGATAGAGGCAGATCAGGCCAATGTGATGTTTTCCAGTCAGCAGGGCGGCACTGCTAAATCAGGCAGTCCCGGAAGTGGTCTGGGAGGGTCTTTTGCCCGGTTTGCCATTTATACCGACTATCTGTATGTGGTGGACAGCTGGACCATGCATGTGTTTGATATTAATGATCTGGGCAGCCCGGAAAAGGCCAACCAGGTGGACCTGGGCTGGGGTATCGAGACCATTTTTCCCTACCACGACAAGCTTTTCATCGGATCAAATACCGGGATGCAGATATTTGATAACTCAGATCCTTTAAATCCCACTTTTGTAAGCAGTTTCGAACATGCGCTGGCCTGTGACCCGGTGGTGGTGGACAAAAATACCGCATATATCACCTTACGAAGCGG
>JAUIKU010000303.1 GCA_030430675.1 Bacteroidia bacterium
CGGATTTAATTTATGGGGGCGCTGCCAGAATTGTCAGCGTTGGACCTTGCT
Organism: Bacteroidia bacterium; assembly: GCA_030430675.1. Taxonomy (GTDB): domain Bacteria; phylum Bacteroidota; class Bacteroidia; order Cytophagales; family Cyclobacteriaceae; genus SZUA-3. Next base: position 52 of record JAUIKU010000303.1, read on the forward strand.
GACCAAAAACAATTATGGCCACAGTACTTTAACGGTGAATGATTCACTTCACCGCACAGAAGGCATGGTGGAACTGGCAGAATTTGTACCCGGAAGCAAGCCTCAGGCTTCTTTTGATATGACACCTGCTTTCGGCAATATGCTAAAAATGGCCAGCCGTCGCTTTGAAAAGCCCGGCCCCCGATCCCTGCTGGTAGAGGATCAGGTTGAAATCAATACCAATACCAAAACAATTACCTGGCAACTACTTACCCAGGCGGAGGTAGAAATTGTGAATGGGGGAGTGGTACTTAAACAGTCCGGTAAGGAGTTGAAACTCTATAACCTGAGTCACCCTGAGCTTACCCCGGCCATAGTGGATCTAGATCCGCCTCCCCTGGAACTTGACCGGCAGATAGATAACTTGAAGCGAATTGAATTTAAATATCCAGCATCCATGTTCGCCGACGGCACCGGAAATATCAGGGTGATGCTGACCGGAGATTAAGATTTATATATAGGTGCGTTTTGCAATCAACTTGAGTGTGACTGACAGTACCATGATCATACCCAACAGGCAGGAAATAAGCAGGGGGGAATAAACCTTCAAGCCATAACTGGTTGACAACAAGCCCATAAGGAAGTTGAAAAAAATATTTCCCGATAACCCCAGTGCCAGTACTAATCCAAAAGCAGTACCTGAAAGGCTGGGATAGAGGGCGCCAACATAACTCAGGATTATGGGGAAACCCGCGGCCAATCCCGCTCCTAACAAAGCCAGCCCTATTATCTTGCCAGCTACCAGGGAAGAAATAGTGAGCCAGGCAATGCCAGCTAAAGCAAGCAATACCGATACTACCAGCACCTGGTATGACCTTATCCGGTTAAGTAAGAAAGTCAGAACAATCCGGGTCAGGGTAAGGCTCATGACAAATCCACTAAGCGCAAACAATGCATACTGGAGACTAAATACCCCGGTCTCTATCAGAAAAAGCGTGGACCAATTGCTAATTATTCCTTCAATGCCGCTTTGGAAAAATAAGATAACTCCCAGCAACAGCAGGTTCAAGTCTTTTAACAATCTCAGACTTTGCCTTATAGGGATACTGTGCTTTTGCTTGGGCTCCGGAAACTTTGTAAACAAGAAAAAACCAATTGGCAATACCAGCAGGGCTCCGATAGCTGCTACAATACTGTAATGGCTAAAATATTTTGAAAGAAACCCCAGCAACAGAGGTACTCCCAGGGCGCCAACCCCAAAAAAGACTCCTAAAAAGCTAAGATTGGCACTTCGCCGGCGCCCACTGCTAATATCAGCCACTAACGCATTTGTCCCGCCGTTCATCGCGCCTCCTCCAACTCCAATGCACAACAGGGAGACCTGCAGTATATGATAATTACCTGTATTAGCAATGCCCTCCAGACCAATAACGATCAAAATGCTACATGCTACCAGCAGGTATTTATAGGAGTATCGATCAACAACAGGTCCAAAAATCAAGGACCCCAGCAGGATGCCCACCGGAAGCAGGGAGGTGAGGGTTCCGGTCCTGACTTCATCCAGTTGAAACTTGGCTGCAAGTTCCGGCAGGATAGACCCCAGGGTGATGATTACCATACCGAACATCAGCATGCCCGTACAGGCATTGGAGAAAACTCTGGTAAAGCTAAAGGATTGGGTCATGGGGAATGGCTGGGCAATATTCGTATTTTCCTGTTTAATTATCAATAAATTACCTGGCAGACCACTGTAATGCCCCTGGCAACGGCCAGTGGTTTTTTTAAACACAGCCATTTATTTATCTTTCGGCGCAATGGATACTAATGAGATGTCAAACCGAACAATCGCCGCTTTCGGAGAAATATTATTGAGATTAACACCATCGGATGGCGGGAGGCTACTGAACACCAGCGCTTTGAATATGTCATTTGCAGGAGCAGAAAGCAATGTATTGAGTGCGTTGTCCATGCTGGGCCATACGACCAGTTTTATCACCAAGTTGCCCGATGGACCAATCGGTGAAAGTGCGCTATTTTCACTGAGACAATTTGGAGTTGGCACTTCCTGCATCAAAAGAGGAAATGGCCGCATGGGTAGTTATTTTATCGAGTTGGGAAGCTCAATTCGGCCTTCCAGGGTAGTGTATGACAGAAAAAACTCTGCGATTAGCCTAATTGACAGGGAAGAGTTCGACTGGGGATCCCTGCTGGATGGTATAAGCTGGTTGCATTTATCAGGCATCACTTTGGCACTATCGGAGCATTGCCTGCTTCAATCCATTGAAGCTGTGAAACAGGCAAAGGCCCAGGGAGTAAAAGTTAGTTTCGATCTGAATTTCAGACGAAGTCTGTGGAAAGATCGCGCGGAAGCCCGTCGGGCTTTTGAACAGGTAATGGAATATACGGACCTTTTATTTGGCAATGAGGGTGCGGTTAAGGATGTCTTTGACTGGATCTCCAATGCTGAAGATAAAGCTCAAAGGGACCGGGATTTGATGCAAAAGTCAGCCCGGCATTTCGATATTGGTCATGTGGCCTTTACCAGGAGACATCATCCTTCAGCTTCAATGAATGGGTTGGAAGGGACATATTTCAGTGATGGAAGTTTTTACCATTCCAAGTCCTATCAGGTGGTGGTGAGTGACAGGTTTGGCACCGGCGATTCTTTTGCTGCCGCGGTCCTTCATGGAATAGTTAACCACTGGGAGCCGCAAAAAGTTATTGAGTTCGCATCGGCCGGATTTGCCCTTAAGCACACCATAAAAGGAGATCAAATGCTCTGTAACGAAGACGAGATAGTATCTATAATGGAGGGAAATGTACATGGACATGTTTTAAGATGACAAGGAATCAAACCTTAACCCGGATATTGTCAGACAAGGTGGTGGCGATCATTCGGATGAAGAACCCAAAACACATTTCACAGACGGTGGCGGCCCTCATTGAAGGCGGTATAAACGCACTGGAAATTACCAGTAATACTCCTGACTTTGCCTCGCACATTGAGCAAAGCCGGTTAAAACATCAAAACGCACTGATCGGGGCAGGCACCATCATTTCAACGTCCCTGGCAAAGCAAGCCATTGATTCCGGTGCTCAGTTTCTGGTGACACCCAATACCGATCCGCAAATCGTTGAAATAGCTTCCCGGGCAGACGTTCCGGTGATAATGGGTGCATTTACCGCAACAGAAATGCAGGTGGCCAGCCAGGCCGGAGCGGATATCATTAAACTATTTCCTGCCAGTATAGCTGGAATTGCCTACATGAAATCGGTGCTGGCACCTCTCGACCATCTCAAACTATTTGCAGTTGGAGGTATCAATGCAGAAAATGCCAAAAGTTGGTTGGAAGCAGGCGCGGCTGGCATTGGGGTGGGGTCTCAATTAACGGTCATTCAGCCCGATGGCACCATAGATGTGCAAGCAACTGTAACAAATATTCAAAGTTTACTAACAGCGATCGAATTTTGATAACTATATACAAGTCTCTGGTATTGAAGCCATTAATTTTAAAGTGGTAGTACATTTTTAAAATATCAAGATTTGATGTATTTTGTATTCTTAGATATCCTGACCAGCGGGGAAAGAAATGTCATCAAAGAATTTCAAGTCTCATCGCGCGATGAGGCACAAAACTTATTTAAGGGTGATCAATGCCTTGAAGGCGGGGGTTAGTAGCAAAAGGGGCATTCAGGATCATTCCGGCTTGTCCTGGGGGTCGTGCTCTCCGGTAATTAACAACTTGTTGTCCCAGGAGGTAATTGTAAATCTTAAAGTCGATTATGGGAAAAAGGTGGGAAAAGGACGTAGAACCAGACATTTTGGTTTTAACCGGAAAAACCACCTGTTGATGGGAATGGCCATTGATGCCGATCATATCAATACCTGCATAGCCAGTCTGGGTAATGAGCGACTGGGGTCTCATCTAACCAAATTTAGTGAAAGCTTAAGTAGCGAGAATGTTTTTCAAAAAGTGACCAAGGCATTCAAACAAACTGCGGAGAAGTTGTCGGTAGACCCTGAAAACATCCATTGTATTTCATTTTCAATACCAGGGGCAGTGGATGTGGATCGAAATATTTGGCAATACTGTGAGCGTGTACCCGCCATAAAAGACGTTAAATTC
>JAUIKU010000304.1 GCA_030430675.1 Bacteroidia bacterium
GAGGTATAACCGGTCCCGGTAGTAGCTGTCATTTTCAGGCTTCTCGCTACCTCCGCTAACCACATACAGATCCAGGTCGCTGTCCATATCTGCATCAAAAAACAAAGCGTCGACATCCTCCTGCATTTGGTCCCGGGAAATTGCCGTCTGTTCAGAAACAGTAAAAGTCCCCTGGCTGCTTTGCAGATACAGGCTTCCGGTAGATCCAGCTGCACCACCAATATAAAAGTCATCCAGACCATCTCCATTTACGTCACCAACCGCAAGTGCCGGGCCGAATGTCGACATCTTATGCGGAAGCAGGACTTCTCTTTGGAAGTCGTTAAATTCATTTTCCCGGTGCCTGTGTTCCAATTTATAATCGGCAGTAACATTAGAAAACAGTGACCGACGGGCATCACCTTCTGCGGTCGGCAAACTGGAATTGGAATATTCCACTTCGATTAACTGATCGGTCGCTACATTGCTTATTTGATTCTCCTTACCATCCGGCCAGGTGACCTTTATCAGGTCAATTTTTGGTGTTTCTCCCAGACCAAAATGAAGGGTAAAATCCACGCTCGATTGATAACCCCTGGTTACCTGCTGTTCCAGATATTGCTGCTTGTCTCCGGTTTTAAGGCAAACTTTGGTCCCAACTCCGTTTCTATTTGATTCCGGACCCCTGAGGGAAATTTTAATGTAGTGGTGCTGGTTTAGTTCTCTGGCATTATTTCTATAGATATGGGCTTCCTGGTCAATATTGTTTACCACCAGGTCCATGTCGCCATCGTTGTCGAGATCAGCGTAGACGGCACCATTTGAGTAAGTAGCTTCGTGAACTCCCCAGGAATCATTTGTCCTGGTAAAATCCAATCCCCCTTCATTTCTGAACACCTGATTGGTTACTTTTTCGGAAGGTATGTTGGCCAGAATGTCCTTTACCAAGGCCTCCTGGTTGGAATTGTTTTTGGTCAACTCCTCTGATATGCGTTGTTCCTTGTAATGCTGAAAATCTTTGTTGTTGGTATTTTTGCGCATTCCATTGGTAACAAAAATATCCTTAAACCCATCGTTGTCCAGATCGACCAGCAAAGGGGCCCAACTCCAGTCGGTGCTGGATAAGCCTGCCATTGGGGCTATTTCTGAGAAGGTTTCATTCCCGTTGTTCAGTTGCAGCATGTTGCGCATGTACTGGCGGTGCCCGCCAAGATCTACCAGCAGGTTGAAAGCATCGGGATCCATTGATGCCATATTGGTCTTTCTGCCGTAATTCGTGGAAGAAAGCATATCCAGAACCAACAGATCAAAATTCCCGTCGTTGTCGATATCCGCGGCATCCGTTCCCATGGAAGCATACGATATATGGCCCATGGCATCCAGGGCGCTTTCTCTAAAGGTACCGTCACCCTGGTTGAAGTAGAGATAATCCCTGCCGGCGAAATCATTCGCCACATAAATATCCGGATAACGATCCCCGTTAAAATCAGAAACTGAAACACCCAGCCCATCTCCCAGCTTCGACCGGCGTATACCAATGTCTTCTTCTACCAGGCTGAAGTGACCATTATTATTACGGTAAAGTTTATCACCGGTATACCTATTGACATCCTGGTCGTTGAAGTTTCTAAAGATCTCCCTCACCGGATCAATGGCATGATTGAGCAAGTACATATCCAGGTCCCCATCCAGATCATAGTCAAAAAATGCTGCCTGTAGTGAGGTACTCCGGTCATTCAATCCGTAGGATTCACTTTTTTCCGTAAATGTCAGGTCGCCGTTGTTTACGAACAGCAGGTTTTCCCTCAACCTGGGTCTGGTTTTTCCTGAACGACAAAGGTAGATGTCCAGAAATCCATCCTGGTTGATATCTACCATAGTGACACCGGTTTTCCACCCCCCTATGGAATCCAGCCCCGAACCTGCCGTAATGTCTTCAAACTGGAATCCTCCACGGTTAAGGTATAGTTTGCCGGTATGACTGTTGGCGCTAAGGTAAATATCTACCCTGCCATCATTGTTGAGATCGCCAACCGCAACTCCCCCGCCATTATAGTAGTTGGTATAGGTAAACACATTGTTTTCCGTATCCTCTTCCACAAGGTTCCTGAAATGTATTCCGGTATGGTCGCTATCCATTAACTGTAAAAGCACTCCCGGTTCAGATTCTTCAACCGTACCGGTACAGCTAACAACCATAAGCGTCACTGCCATAAAAATCAATACGGTTGAACTACCCGAGGGGACTGCCGGTTTATGCCTATTCATTGCTTGTTTGAACCACTAGCTTAGAATGAATTTAACCAATATAGGATACAGAGAGGTGCTATTAAAAGATAACCGGCAGCTTTTAGGCCACCGGTTTCCAACCAAACTATTATACTTTACTGTCAAAAGCGTCTATCCTCCCGGATTGATCATATCATTGGCATCAATTTCCTTCTGCGGAATGGGAAAGAATACTTTCGATTCGTTCAGATAGTCGAAACTTTCACCGGGATACTTTGCCTCCAGGTTTTGTTTCCACAGGTCGAGGTATTTACCACTTCTTATTAAGTCAAGTCGTCGATGACCTTCCATAAAGAACTCCTTGGCCCTCTCATCCAGTATGGCGTCTCTCATAGCGCTTTGATCCATATCGGGTAACGGCGCTGCATTGGACCGGTCCCTTACCTCATTCACCAATGCCAAGGCACCCGCCGGATCTCCGGTCTCATTGAGGGCCTCTGCCCTGGTTAGCAATATATCCGCATAGCGCAACACCGGGTAATTAACACCCAGGTAGGAGGCATTGGGATAGACAAACCGGTCATGCCCACCCAGGTATTTGGTCACACTGACAGAGTTAAGATCCAGTAAATTTACCGTTGGATCGGCTGCCAGCGGTCCGTATTCCGGAGTACCGGGTAGGGCATAATAGTTGAATTGATCTCCTGTCATTCTCTTATTACCTGCCTGGTAACCATTAGCCAGTAGCGACCGGCGATCATCATCCATATCGAAGGAATTATAGAAATCAGGAGCTATGCTCAAACGGCCCCAGCCGCCATTCAGGTAGTTCAGGCTAAGTGAAAACCACGGAAGTTGAGACAACGCACCGGTACCATCCTGGACCGACATCACCGCAAATACCCACTCATTTACCGCATTATTACCCGCATCAAAAAGCTCTGTGATACTGGGGAATAAAGCATAATCTCCCAAATCCATTACCGCCTGAGCATCGTTGGCAGCCTCTGTCCAGTTTTTGGCGTTCAGATGGGTCTTGGCTCTCATTCCCAATGCAGCTCCTTTGCTGGCTCTTCCCGGAGAGGTGGCATTCCCCAGCACACCAGCCGCATCGGTAAAATCGGAAATTGCCTGAGCGATAATATCTTCCTGCGGACTCAATGGCAGGTTACCGTCACTATCGCCAACGTTCAGAATGGCATCCCCAAAGTTGAAGCCCAGATCGTAGTAGGCCAGCCCCCGAAGAAACTTGGCCTCAGCCACAAATCCTGCCTTTACATTATCGTCAATAGGCATTTCTTCCAAAATCTGCAAAGCCAGGTTTGCCGCAGCAATTGTCTTGTAGGCTCCATCCCAAAGGTTGACGATAAACGAATAATTGTTGTCAAATGTTCCTACTTCAGTAGGCAGGGTACCCGGGTCCCATTGATCAATACCGTAGGTATCGGTACCCGATTCACCCAGCAACATATAATCATATTCATAATAAGCACCCCAATCGGTACCTCTGAGCGCAGAATATACTGATAGTATTAGCGCTTCCGCATCTTCTTCAGTCTCATAAGCCGTATTGATCAACAGCTCTGAATAGACTGATTCCTCAAGTTTCTCTTCACAGGAGTTGGTACTAATAATTACCAACAATGATAATATCAAGGTTTTTAGTTCTTTCATCTTTCTATTCATTAAAAGGTTAAAAGGTTGCCTTGAGACCAACCGTATATGTTTTATAGTTAGGAAAACCGAAATCATCCACACCGCGATTCACACTGTTCTGAGAACCGTTGTAGTTAAAACTCACTTCGGGGTCGTAACCGGTGTAATCGGTAATGGTGGCGATGTTCTGCCCCTGAACATAGATGTTCAGATTGGTGATCCAGGGAAGACTGTTCAAATTGAAATTGTATCCAATGGCCAGATTCTTTAACCTGACGTAG
>JAUIKU010000305.1 GCA_030430675.1 Bacteroidia bacterium
ATACCTAATATAATACATGTGATGGTCCAGACCCAACTGTTCCAGGTATTTTGCACCTGACATTTTTTCATCTATGGTTGACTCCGTAAGATATTGGCCGAAATAGTTGATCAGGTAAAACATCATCTCTCCGCTGCCATTCTCCAATTGCCCCCGATACCATGAATATTTTTCCGGTACGTGGTCCAAGGCATAATAATCTGCCAGAGGGATCACCAACTGGATGTTGTTCTCTGATTCGAACTGGCGGGCAATCTCATTCCGATCGGGGTGATCGATTTGAAGATATGCAGTCAACCCCGCTCCGGCCACCGAATAGGAGGAATCTTTTAAGGCATCCAGATAAAGCGGCAGATAAATTTCATCATTCTCGAATGAGGAAAGAATGGTAATAGCATCTGCCCTAACCAAAGATTTCTCGTCATTCCTGGCGATCGAACGGAGTTTCGAAACAAGTTCCTCCGATCCCGATTGCGGATAACCTTCAAAAGCATTTATCGCCAACTGCCTGACCGCCCAAAAAGGATCTTCCAGTGCTTCGTAAAATACTTCGATTATCGAGGCATCTACGGAGTCTTCCAGAAGATGTTCCAGCGCCTTCATGCGGGTAAGGGCCGCCGGTGAAACCCGGTATTGATGAATCAACGCGTTTTTAGAAGGTTTAAAATTGACCTCTGCCAAAAGTTTATTATCCGGATCGATCACCACCAGGTCGGGTTCAAAAGCTACGGGAAAGGTGAACTGCTGTTGCAGCGCCTCCAGTACCACGGTATGCTCCGAACTCTGATCCGTCTGCCATATTTGAATATCTATGGGAAGCCTGTAACGCGGTGCACTGCCCAGATCCTGAATCTGGGTAATTGTAAGTTGCAGCGAGTCGTTTTGAAAGTCAGTTTTCACCTGTAGCACCGGATGCCCCGAATCGAGAAACCACTGATTGAAGAACCAATTCAGGTCCCGACCGCTTACCTTCTCGGCAGCTAGTCGCAAATGATGTACCTCTACCGGTTGACCCGCATATGTGCTGAGATATTCATGCAGTGTTTGAAAGAAAGCCTCATCACCAAGGTAGGTCCGTAGCATGTGCAGGATGCGACTGCCCTTGGCATAAGAGTGACTGTCGAACATATCCTCCTTGTCGTCATAATGGAACCGGATCAGGTCCACCTTTTTCTGCTGCGCCTCCTGAAGGTAGTTCTGTTGCTCTCCATAGCCTTTATAATCTGCATCGTCTTTACCCAACAGGTGTTCGTTCCACAAATACTCCGAGTAAGTTGCAAATGCCTCATTAAGGGTGAGGTTTGACCATGATTCACAGGTGACCAAATCTCCAAACCACTGATGAAACAATTCGTGGGCAATAATGCCATCCCAATTATCATCGATAAGATATCTGGAGTTCACCTGAAGGTCTTCCATGAACACCGACGCGGTGGTATTTTCCATCGCACCGGAAACGTAGTCTCTCACCACTACCTGTGAGTATTTGGACCAGGGATAGGGATAATTCAACAGCTCTGAAAAATAGGTCATCATTTCCGGTGTCCGTCCGAAAATTTGACGGGCGTATTGTTCATATTCCGGTTCCACGTAATAGGACACTTCCAAATCATTCCATTGATCTTCAACTACTGAAAATTCACCAATGGCCATCATGAACAGGTAGGGTGCATGGGCCTGATCCATTTTCCAATAGTCGGTTCGGGTTCCGTCGTTGTTCCCCGTGGAGTAAACCAGTGAGCCGTTTGACAGCGTTTTAAATCGTTCTTCTACGGTGATAAAAATCTCCTGAGTGGTTCTTTGATTAGGACTATCGATAGTAGGGAACCAGCATGAGCTCGCTTCGGTTTCTCCCTGAGTCCATATTTGCTGCGGTTTGACGGGGTCTTCTCCCTCCGGATTGATAAAATACAAACCTTTGTCCGAAGTAATGGCCGCACTTCCGCCTGCCTCTAGTTCGTTGGGTTTGGCGGTATATTTGATTTCAACAAAATAATTCTCATCTCTTTTATAAGTCCGGTCCAGCACTATGGACAACTTTTCGTTATCGTAGTTGTATTGTAAGGGCAGCCTTTTGTTTCCTTCCACTAATTCAATCTGATGAATGTCAAACCCTTTCGCATCCAGTGTCAAGTCGCTCTGAGGATAAAAGTATGGGCTTAATTCCAACAAGGCTGTTCCCAGCAGGTGCTGCTGCTGCCAGTCGAATTTTACTTCAAGCCTGGTATGTAACAAATCGTGATACCTGGTGTACTCTGCACGGTATGGTCCCTCATCTTCCGGGGCTTCCAGTTCCATCACCAGTGGCTGTTCCTCCTCCGGTATACTGGTGCTATCCGGAACCGAGATATCCACTGTAGCCACCTGGGTAGGTTTACAGGAAACTACCAGAAAAACCAGAATGTAGGTTATTGGCTGAAAAATGGCGGGCTTAATATGAAAGTGCATGAAGATTGCAGTAATTTAGTTTTTTTTCAAAGTTACTACTAATAGCTTAATTTCGTCCAAGAACCTACCCCGTTATGTACAAAGTAAATATTGCTGGGGCGTCATACGCCATCGCATTGAACGAACCTAAGATCGAGGTAGATGGTGATCATTGGGAGTGGGATCTTGAAAAGGTGGATGATCAATTGTTTCACCTGACCAAAGATTCAAAATCATATCTGGTGGAATTGATTGGGATTGACTACCAGGAGAAAAAAGTAGTACTAAAGATTAATGGGGAGCAATTTGAGGCGGAAGTAAAGGATAAATACGACCAGCTTCTGGAGAAGCTCGGCATGAACCATACCCGGCATTCCAGCCACCTGGAAGTCAAGGCTCCGATGCCAGGAAAAATTTTGGATATATTGGTAAGCCAGGGACAAACGGTAAAAAAGGGAGACCAATTATTGGTACTTGAGGCCATGAAAATGGAGAATATAATACGGGCTGGCAGCGATGGGACAGTGGTGTCAATTTTTGTCAGCAAGGGTATGAATGTGGAAAAGAACCAGGTATTGATCCAATTTTGACTGATTAACTTATTTAATTTGGTAGCACTTCTTATATTTGATCAGTCCAATCAGTGTGTATGAAGTATAAAAGGATCCTGTTAAAGTTGAGCGGAGAAGCTCTGATGGGTGATAAGCAATACGGTATTGACTCAGTTCGACTGGATCAGTACACCCACGAAATCAAAACTGTCAAGGAATTGGGAATAGAAATTGCCATCGTCATAGGCGGTGGCAATATTTTTAGGGGGGTACAGGCAGAGAATCTTACTATTGACCGCGTCCAGGGTGACTACATGGGAATGCTGGCCACGGTTATCAATGGCATGGCACTGCAAAGCGCTCTGGAAAAGTCAGGTCTGTATACCAGATTGATGTCGGGTATTAATATGGAGCAGGTTTGTGAACCTTTTATTCGCAGAAGAGCGGTGCGACACCTGGAAAAGGGTCGCATTGTTATTTTCGGGGCGGGAATAGGTAACCCCTACTTCACTACAGACTCTACTGCCAGCCTCAGGGCAGTGGAGATAGAAGCGGATGTGGTCCTTAAGGGCACCCGGGTCAACGGCGTATACAGCGCTGACCCCGAAAAGGACCCCACGGCCATCAGATATGAAAAATTGTCTTTCGACGAAGCTTACAGCAAGGGATTAAACATAATGGACCTGACTGCTTTTACCCTGTGCCAGGAGAACGATCTGCCTATAATCGTATTTGACATGAACCAACCCGGGAATTTATTGAAAATAATAAACGGCTCGGTCGACGTTGGAACGATCATTGCCAATTAACGAACTGTCTTATGGAGGATATTGAATTTTACCTGGAACACGCAGAGGATTTAATGGATAAAACCCTGCAGCACACCAACAGTAGCTTAGCCAAGATAAGAGCAGGAAAAGCCATGCCCAATATGCTTGATGGCATAATGGTGGAGTATTATGGCAACCCCACTCCTATCAATCAGGTAGCAAGTATTAACTCTCAGGATGCACGCACGCTGGTGATAAAACCATGGGAGAAGAGCATCGTGTCGGAAGTAGAACGGTCCATTATAAATAGTGACCTGGGACTAAACCCCCAGAGTGACGGAGAATTGATTCGAATTAATATCCCTGCGCTTACTGAAGAACGCAGGTTGGACCTG
>JAUIKU010000055.1 GCA_030430675.1 Bacteroidia bacterium
GTAAAAGGATACATCCTGCTGCCAATTCCGGCAGCGAGTATTACCGCAAGTTGAATACTACCCATGGGCGCAGATGTTATCCTGTAACCTAATCTTGACCTGGGGTGGTTTGATGGTAGGTCTGCCAAGGTTCTGCTTGGACCCCTTGTCAATTTCCAGATATAGAAAAGTGAGTTCCGGTTTTTTAACCCATTTTTTGAAATACCGCTGAAACTCATAAAGAGAGGCAGCATGGTTAATCTGGCGGTAACCCACGGCCATTGATACCTTGCTGAAATTCACCAGGGGTGAAACCGTAAACTGACCTCCGGTAGAATCATGCGTGCGATTGTCCAGAAGAATGTGCAACAGGTTTGGTGGGTCATAATACGCAATTGTGGGCATTGCTCCCATTCGCATAAGCAGGGAGCCATCACCATCGAGCACCACGATCTTCTTTTGTGGTTGTGACAGGGCAATGCCCAGCCCCAGAGAACTTGCACACCCCATTGATCCGACCATATAAAAGTTTAGGCTATGATCTTTCAGTTCGAACAACTCCCTGCCGGTTTTACCGGTGGTGGCAATCAGCACCGTATCCGGGTCTCTGTTATCACTTACCACTTCCAGAGCAGATAGTCGGGTGGGTAAAGATTCATTTTGATAATCACCTCCTGAAAAAACATTTCTATTTGGAGCAGTGGGTATCAATTTCTTTCCTCGATCGATCAGTGTAACCGGCTTAAAAGTGTTCTTTCGTACGATAAAGAAGAATGATTGACCATTCTCTATGTTTTTATTGGCTATATCCAGTTGGGCAGATGCTTTATCCGGATCGTCGGATAAATGGTTCCATTTGATCCCCATCACAGAAAGGAGATCCGGGGTGATTTTTCCCATTAACTGGTGTTGGGGCTCATCGTTACAGTTCGGTTCACCACGGTGACTCACAAATCCCAACAGGGGAATTTTGAAAGTATAGTTGAGCGAGGTTAGCGGCGATATCGCATTGGTCAACCCTGAGTTCTGCATTAATACCACCGCTTTTCTGCCACCAATATGGGCCCCGGATGCGACAGCCACCGCGTCACCTTCATTGGCAGCCATAATATAGTCGCATTGATTGATGGCGTAGTTTATCAAGTACTTTAAGAACGAACAGGGGACCCCGCTGTAAAAGTCGAAACCCATTTTCTTCAGGCTATCACCGAATTCCTGTGTGTTAAGCATTACAAACTTCCCGCTTTTTGTAAATCGACAATAGTATCTACATCCAACCAGGATCCGCTGATATAGCGGACGGCAATTCTATGATGTAAAGCCAGATGATTGAACAGGTCTGTACAGGTCATACTTTTAAAGCATTCGGACCTCGACAGGTGATCCAGGGCCTGATGTACGGCCTCTGCCCCCTGTTCATTTACTTTCCAAAGACCAATAAACTCCCCGTGTATGGTTCCGTTTTGATTGCTTGAAAACATCTCCTTGAATTCCACTGCCTGGTCATATATTTTTTTGGAATACGCATGGGAGGTGGTGACCCAATCGATGTGTTCTCTTCCGGCTGCAAAATCGGCATCAACAATCAGTGTAATGTCATTATTATCATTCAATAGTTCATTGAGCACATACTGTTTGAATATGATATCTCCATAGCTGACTATGGTATGCTCCCTGATATGATCCTTTGCCAGAAAAAGAGAGTAAAGCTCCTTGGTACTGGCAAATATTTCATTGTCTACCGTGTTAATATTGGAAAGGTCAATAGATTCTTTTCCGAATCCACGGACAACAGTGATGTCTTTGATACCGACCTGATTAAACCTGTCTATTTGGGAAGACAAAATGCTATTACCTTTGACTTCCAGCAGGGTTTTGGGAGTATCTTTGGTTAAGTCGCCCAAGTTTCCCTGGCTAGCTGCCAGAACGATGGCATTTACCGTTCTGCCCTGGGTGGGAAGATATTTGTGCTCCGCCTGTTTTAACTCTTCAGCACCCTGAATTCGAAAAACTTCCGACACATCAACGATTGTCCCCTCGATGTTCCTGAGCGACTGGTCATTAATAATAGCAGCAGTGGTATTCTGCATACTGGTAATGGAACTTCTCAAATTATGATTGGCCCAAATCACCATACTCACTCCAAGATTCCGGAATTTCTCAGTGGGTACGGAATAATACTTCGTAGGCACAATTACCACCGGCAGTCTATCCCCCCACTCCGCCATAAAACGCTCAACCTCTGAAGCATCACTTCTTTTACTGTGGCACAAAACGGCATCAGCTCCTGCTTTTCGGTAAGCTTCAGCCCTATTCAAAGCCTCCTTTAAACCCCACCCGGCAATAAATGCTTCCAGTCTGGCCACCACACAAAAATCATCGTCTGACTGGGCATCCTTAGCGGCTTTAATTTTGCCGGCGAACTCATGCATATCAGCCAGCGGCTGGGCTTCTCCGTTTAGAAATGAATTTGTCTTTGGAAACAGTTTATCCTCGATGCATACCGCCGCGATATCCCTTTGTTCCAGTTTATTTATCAATCGACGCACATTGTTGAAATTCCCATATCCGGTATCGCCATCCAACATGATGGGAATGGAAGTGGCATCGCTCATAAATTCGATCATGTCCAGGACTTGTGTCCACGACAACTCATTGTTATCCCTCACCCCAAACAATGCAGAAATCGAAAGACCACTGCCCCAAATTCCTTTAAACCCCGCTTCCTCCACAATTTTGGCAGATAATCCACTGTGTGCTTCCATCACAAATTCCAGTTGATCGGAATTGATCAGGTTCCTGAACAATGTAGTTTTCTTGATATTTATATTTTGAACCATCTGGTAGGCGTAAAACTTCGTTATTGTCTAAACGGCAAGTATTCGGCAATGGATAGGTTGGACAATTCGAAAAATTTATTCACCACGGATGGTGAGATCAGAGATTATCGGTATCGATGCAGGGACAACTCGGTTATGACGCCACTGCTGAAAAAGACACTGGTGACGCCATTTATGCCCTTGATACCGTACGCCGTACCTGCAAATATCATTACCCTGTTTTCAAATATCTTTGTCTATCTGGCGCTGATCACAGCGGTAATTTACCCGGGTAAACCCCAGTGGATCTTTATTACCACCAGCTGCATGCTGATGCTGTATGTGATTGGAGACCATATGGATGGTATGCAGGCTAAGAGAACCCAAACCAGTTCGCCCTTAGGGGAATTTTTCGATCACTTTCTGGACGCTTTCAATAATGGGTTGGTGTTGGCATTGCTGCTGATACTATACGACATACCAAAACCGATGATGCTTTACTATTTAGGTGCATCTTATCTGGCCCATGCTTCCGTGTTCTTCAACCAGTTTAAAACAGGTTGGCTGGTATTCGATAAAATAGGATCACTGGAGGCCATGATACTGACCATTTTTCTGCTTGCCTTAAGTAGTTTCTCCAACTTTTACGGGCTTTTAACCACAGAATTGTACGGTTACAGGCTTATAGACTACCTGCTAATGATCTCTTCCACCTTGGCTTTGGGAACCTTTTTAAAATCCCTGGTAGGGGCCGGGCTTATATCATGGCGTTTTCTCCTATTTAGTGCACTGTGGTCCGGATTAACAATGTATACAGCTGTCCGCGATTTTTCCTTCTTCTATGCCATGGCTCTTTTGATAGTCTATGCGAGTTTCTATATCGGGTCATTGATGTATGGTCATCTGATTGACGGCAGGGAACCACTGCCCGATTTAATAGCCCCGCTGCTGTTGTTATTGTTTAGTACTATACAAATAGATAGCCCATTAAACTGGCTACCTTTGGTCTGGTTGATACTTCGCTGCAGCTTTTTAGGATTTCTCACTTTTTACACACTGAGAAAATATTGGGTTTGGACCAACCCTGTTCTAACCGACTAGTCCATGCAAGTGAAAAGAAACATTCTCCTTAATCCCGGTCCCGCCACCACATCTTTGACGGTTAAACATTCTCTGGTGGTGCCGGACATCTGCCCGCGGGAAGCTGAATTCGGGGAAATTTTAACCTGGATAACCCGAGTACTACCTGAAATCGCACATGGAGAAAATGACTACTCCTCGGTCCTTTTCGGGGCCAGCGGAACCGGAGGCCTGGAAGCTGCCATCAGTTCAGCGGTTCCTGAAAATGGAAAATTGCTGATAATTGAAAATGGGGCTTACGGAACAAGGATGGTACAGATCGCCAATACCTACCGGATACCCAATACCAGTTACCAATTACCCTATGGCGATTACCCGGATCTAGCGGAGATTGAAAAGATAATTAAACAGGATCCTTCCATAACACACTTGGCAGTGGTTCATCATGAAACCACTACCGGGATGTTAAATCCGGTGCAGGAAATTTGTCAAATTGCGCTGAACAATAGCATTGAAGTAATTGTTGATGCAATGAGCTCTTATGCCGGTATACCTATAAACCTAAAAAAATGGGGGGCCGGATATCTGGTAGCTTCCTCAAACAAATGCATACAGGGAATGCCAGGCCTTACTTTTGTTATTTTCAAAAAGAATCTTTTAAATACCCTACAAGAAAATCGCAGATCGTTTTACTTCGACATTTTCAATCAATATCAGGGCTTTAACAATACGGGACAAATGCCATTCACACCACCAGTGCAGGTAGTGTATTCACTTAAACAGGCATTGAATGAATATCTTAAGGAAACTGAAGCAGGCAGATGGACCCGTTACCAGCAAAACTGGCATATTCTATATCGCGGATTGACAAGACTGGGTTTTAGTTTTCTGCTACCAATAGAGCAGCAATCCAAAATCCTGCTGGCAGTGCTTGACCCGGAAGATCCCAGCTACTGTTTTCAGGATATGCACGATTACCTGTATAACAGAGGGTTCACCATTTATCCCGGAAAAGGCGCAAAACAAAAAACCTTCAGGCTGGCCATCATCGGTGATCTGTACCCATCGGACCTTAATAGTTTTCTGGAAACTCTTGAAACCTATATAGCGGTTCGAGAATTGAAATTGTGAAGCAGTTACCTTAAGCTTGCGTACGGTTAATACGATTAAAGTGTACCGGTCACAATTTGATATGGGATGATTTCATTGACGTATATTTGCACCCAATGAAATTACCTGTAATAGATCTTCAGGATTATACCTACCAACTACCTGAACAAAAAATTGCCAAATACCCGTTAGAGCAGCGGGATCACAGCAAATTATTGGTTTATTCCGGTGGTGCCATATCGCATGATCATTTTTATAATCTGGAGCAGCACCTGCCTACCGGTTCAACCCTGGTGTTCAACAATACCCGGGTAATACCAGCCAGACTCTATTTCACCAAGCCCACCGGAGCTACTATTGAAATATTTCTGCTCAACCCCCTGGCTCCTCATAACGATATCAATCTGGCAATGCAGGTCAAAAGCAGCGCAACCTGGTCCTGTATGGTGGGAAACCGCAAAAGATGGAAGCAGGGACAGGTTTTGCAAAGGACACTGCAGATTGCAGGCTCGGAAACTACATTAAGCGCCAGTATGACTGCTGACAACAATGTGGAATTACATTGGGACAATACCGATATCCGTTTTGTAGACCTGATCAGTCATGCCGGCCAGATCCCGCTTCCCCCCTACCTGGGCAGGGAAGCAGAAAAGCAGGACCGGATTCAGTATCAAACCATATATTCCAAAATGCACGGGGCGGTAGCAGCACCAACTGCAGGGCTGCACTTTACCAAAAACCTAATGGAATCTCTTGGACTTCAGGGGGTAACCAAAGAATATATCACCCTGCACGTGGGAGCTGGCACCTTTCAACCGATCAAAGTATCGACTGTATATGAGCATCCGATGCACGGAGAGCAGATCCATCTTACCCTGAACAATATCAACAGGTTTATGGAAGCGGACACTCTGATCGCAGTGGGTACCACCAGCTTGCGCACCCTGGAAAGCCTGTACTGGTATGGAGTCAACCTGATAAACCAGGGCAATGATGAATTTTTTGTGGCCAAACTGGCGCCCTATGAAAAATACCGGTATTTGCCTGACTTTAAGGAAACACTGCAAGCCATTAAGGTCCACATGGAAAAAAAGCAATTCTCTTCCATAACGGGGCGCACCGAAATTTTTCTGTTTCCTCCATACAGGATTAAAAGCTGTTCGGGTTTGATTACCAACTTCCATCTTCCGGCTTCCACATTGATCCTGTTAGTTGCTGCTATGGTGGGAGATCACTGGAAGCAAATATACCAGGAAGCCCTGGAGCGGGATTATCGTTTTTTAAGCTATGGCGACAGTTCGCTGCTACTGCCTGCTATTCAATAATTAATCTATGGATAAAAGGCTTTATTTTCTTATTTTTCACAACTTACAATATGGAGTGGTTTGATGTCATTAAGAATGCCCTGTTCACCGGGTTTGAGCTGATACGGGATCTATTCACTCGCACACTATTCACTCTGGGTGAAAGCACCCCCATTACCCTGCAGGGGATCTTCTACTTTCTGATCTCAATTTTACTGCTGCTTTGGCTTACCGATAAGTTTCACAAAAAGATTGTCAATCGCATTCTGGCCCGATCCAATATAGATATCGGGGTCAGTGAATCCATCGGCACCATCTTCCGTTACGTGGTAATCACCGTTGGTTTGTTTGTGATCATTCAGACTGCGGGAATTGACCTTACCGCATTGGGATTCATCGCCGGTGCCCTGGGTGTTGGTATTGGATTCGGGTTGCAGGGTATTACCAACAATTTCATTTCCGGGCTCATCATTCTGTTCGAAAGGCCCATTAAAGTGGGTGACCGCATTGATGTGGGGGATATTTCGGGGGATGTAGTGCGAATAGCGGCCAGAGCGACCACCATAGTGACCAACGATAATATTTCCATTATCATTCCGAATTCTGAGTTTATCAATCAACGGGTGATTAACTGGAGCCACAACGATCGCAGGATCCGTTTTAACTATCCGGTGGGAGTTTCCTACAATGAAAATCCTCGCATTGTGCGGAAACTGCTGCTGGAAGTGGCCAAAGAAAACAATGCGGTATTAAAGCATCCCCCTCCCGATATTCTATTCAAGGAATTTGCCGATAGTGCCCTGGTATTTAATCTGAGAGTATGGACCTATGAGTATACCGACCGGCCCAATGTACTTAAGAGCCAGTTATACTACGCCATCTTCAAGAAGTTCTACGACAATAATATATCCATTCCCTTCCCTCAAAGAGACCTGCATTTTAAGTCTGGTTGGGAAAACTGGCAAACCATGGAAAAACCAATGCCGGAAGAGCCTACTTAGGCAACTGTTCGGCATAGGTATCCCAGTGATCAACCAGTTCATTAACCACCGGGCTGCCGGTAAGCCAGGCCGCCTCAAGAGATGGAATAAAAGCGGAATACCCCTTGCCACTCAACTTCTCCCCTGCCAGGCTTTCATCGGCAGTTATTTCTGCATGCTGCATGGTAAAGTTAGATCCGGTTCGCAACACCAGCACCCGCTCCAGGTCGACCTTGCCAGCCTGGTCCAGAAATGTCAGTGACTGTAAGGTACCGGTGTCTTCCATTGCGGAAGTAACAAAGTTGCCCTGCCCCCCGGTCCAGTAGGCCATCCAGTCATTGGCCCAATCGTTCAGGAGTTTACCATGCCAGTAGGTCATGGCCGCCAGCTGATCACCTTTTATTACTCTGGGTGGGTTCATAGCCTGGGGAAAATTGCTGTATTGGGCCCTCATGGCAGCAATTTCTTCATTATCAATCAGCTCAGTATCCTTGGTCAGGTTAAACGCCCAGTCAACCAATTGCCGGTTCAACTGGTAAACATTACCCTCATCATTTTGCGGTACCGGCATTTCATAAGGATATGTTTTGCGCAGGGGAATATAGCCTGTCTTCCAGTCCTCAGGTGCTTCACGGGGATCGATTTCATGCCCCAGGTCGCCGTCAACTACCCATTCCGCCCAGGCCGCTGATCCGGTGGAAGCATCCTGCGGATCGATCCCCGATATGCCGGCCACCAGCCAGTAAGCCCTGCTGAGATCAAACCTGGGGTCCATGCCCAGGGCCATTACCGATGCTGCGGATTTAGCGGTGCCCACTCCGGTAACCATGCCCAGGATTCCCTTTTCCCGGTTGATCCTCAGCTGCCGGTAGCCCTGAGGAAATGGCAAGCTATCGGCCAGCGGCAACCGCTCTACCCAAAGCTGAAATTCACCCGGATTGTCACCGGAATCCTGTCCCAGTTCAAACATGGCCATTACCACCACTTTAATAGGTATAGGCTTTGGCTTAGGATGATGAGTGGTGCAACTCAAAAGCAGAAAACTGCAGGTTATGCTGAGTAGAAACTTCATTTTTGTATATATAATTTAAGTTATGGATTACCGCCTACTGCCAACCCGGCCACTGCCTACTGGCCCAATTCAACCATTGCATCATCGACGAACTTACTCCATTTGGCATTAAAATACTCCAGCGCTTTTTTCTGCTCCTGTTCATCAAGTGCGCTATATGTCAGACTGTTCAGGGCCAATCCTTTTAATTTGCGCAAATCCAGTTCCCAGGCCAGAAACACTTCCCAGAAGTCATAGCTTAATCCCCGGTAGTTAAATATCAACGGGTCGTCTGAGCTTATCACACAGGGTATGCCCCGGGCAAGATAACTGCGGGCCGGATGCAACCGCAAATCCCTTACATACCCCAACACCTGGTTGCTGATAGGATTGATCTCCAAACAAATATTGTTGCGCCTTACCTGCTCCATCAGCTGGGGAAACCGGAACAGATTAAATCCATGACCAATGCGCCGGCAGTTGAGCAGAACCGCATCATAAAGATTTTGTGAGGACACCCAACTGCTTTCTCCGTCATGCAGGTACAAGGGCATATCTATTCCGTAAGCTTGCTGTAATGAATCCATCTTTAACCAGGTATCCAGAAAGTACAGCGTGGTATGGCCCTGATCCTCCTCGGCCACCAGGTCAAAACCCTTGATCAGGTTGGGGTACTTACTGCGCATCCGGTAAGCCTGTACCAGATCCTGGAATACCTGCTC
Organism: Bacteroidia bacterium; assembly: GCA_030430675.1. Classification (GTDB taxonomy): domain Bacteria; phylum Bacteroidota; class Bacteroidia; order Cytophagales; family Cyclobacteriaceae; genus SZUA-3. The sequence continues at coordinate 9,046 of JAUIKU010000055.1, forward strand.
CTGGGTGCGGAACCTCAAACTGGTATAAATAATCTTCAAACTAAAAGCAGGTTCTTTTTCCTTGATGCGGAATGCCACCTCCTGAAGGAATTGTACGGTGCTGTCGGTGGTGTAATAACCCTCGGGGTGCTTGAGATCATACAGGCCACTGATGATACTGCGCAACTCTACGTGTTGGACACCATCTTCTACCAGCTGGTCAAAATAATGGTATACATAATCTTTGAATACCGGCTGATACCGGATAAAACCATAAATACGCTGGAATACCAGTTCGAACTCCTTCCATATATCCACCGAATCGGCATCGATGGACTCGTCGAAGGTAATCAATTGAAACAGCGAATCCTGGAATTGGGTCACCTGTTGTTTCAGTACGGTAGCCTGAATAAATCCATCCGGGGCCTGTTGTGAATGATAATAACCAATTTGACCTTTGGTGTAACCGGCCTTGTCCGAACGCCAATACACATAGGCGTCAGGATCGGAAACTACCCGGTTTACCACCCAAGCAGCATCTCCTGCGGCCGCATCGTGTAAATGCAGAATCCCCCCCTTGGGCATCTTTTGAAGCAATGAAAATAACTGCGTGCTTTCAATATGCTCTTTGCTCTGAAAAAAATAACGTGCCGGTGGAAAGAAATGCTGTTCCCGGTACGCATTGATCATGGAATCCCTCAAGGAGGTCAGTTGGGTGTCCAAAGATTTTTCTTTGGCACTCAGGGTTAGGGAGCGATCGAACCAGTCGGCCTGATCCTGCTGCTCCAACTGCTGCCGTGCCTCCAGATACTCTTGCCTGGATTCGAAGGTGTCACCGGTCGACACCGGGTGTTGCGCCATCGCCATTACCGGGATACTTACCAAAACCAACACTCTGCTAAAGAATCTCACCTGAATAAAATTTTTGTAATTATAATCAATTTGTATTTCTTTAAAACCAGATCCATTCCAGGTACACAAATAGGCAACCCTGTTTCAGCTAAAAGAACATAATACAAACCTGAAAACCGAATGCATGGCCGGGCTCACTACCTTCCTGACCATGTGCTACATCGTGTTTGTCAACCCCTCCATCTTAGTACAGGCGGGTATGGATTACCAAAGCGTAATGGTAGCCACCTGTCTGGCAGCCGCCCTCGGTACTTTGATCATGGGATTTTATGCCAACTATCCTTTTGCCATGGCCCCGGGCATGGGGTTAAACGCCTTTTTCACTTTCACCATTGTGCTCACCATGGGCTATACCTGGCAGCAAGCATTTGCTATTATTTTCATTTCGGGCATTCTGTTTATCATTCTCACCATCACCGGGTTGCGAACTACCATAATCAATGCCTTGCCCATTACCATAAAGCATGCCATACCAGCGGGTATCGGGTTATTTATAGCATTCATCGGATTGAATAACTCGGGAATTATCCGGGTCAACCAGGGACCAATAATTGACATACTTTCGGATCTGGAAGGACATGAAATAGACAGCGCCATTCCTCAAATTCTGGAGGCGCCCCCACAGGTGTTGCAAATGGGAGACATTAGTAATCCAGGGGTGCTGTTGACTATAGGTGGGTTTATACTCCTCAGCGTCCTGATGCTGCTCAAAGTGCGTACCTCTATGTTATTGTCCATCCTGGCGGTTACCATTATGGGTATCCCACTGGGTATTACCATGGTTCCGGATACGCTGTCGTTCGACGGCATCAGCCTGGCTCCAACCTGGCTGCAACTGGATTTTAAGGGTTTATTCCTGCAAGGAGAGAACACCGGGATACTGCAATTGCTGTTCACTTTTATCATGGTGGTGATCTCATTTACCCTGGTAGACCTGTTTGACACCATGGGTACACTTCTGGGAACCGCGGACAAAGGCAACATGCTGGATAAAGAGGGGAACCTGCCCCGAATTGACCGGGCCCTGCTGGCAGATGCCACTGCCACTACCTTTGGCGCGCTGTTAGGCACCTCTACCGTAACTACCTATATCGAGAGTGGTTCAGGGATTATTGCCGGGGGACGTACCGGTCTGACCGCGGTAGTGACCGGCCTGCTGTTCCTGGGAGCCATTCTACTGGCACCGGTAGCCGGGATGATCCCGGTACAGGCCACCAGTCCCATACTGATCATGGTAGGTATATTGATGTTGGACTCCCTGAGAAAAATTGACTTTGACAACTTCGATGAAATGCTGCCCGCTCTGCTGGTAATCATAATCATGCCCTTCACTTACAGTATTGCCAATGGTATCGCATGGGGCATAATTCTGTATACGGTGATAAAATTGGTCAAAGGGAAGTTTGATGAACTACATCCTATTATGTATGTGCTGTCGGCATTGTTTGTGATCAGGTACCTGGTGTAACAGCAAGAGTGTGGAGGGAGGAGCATACAGGCTGCCTTACAACCCTCGCCGTTATTGGAATAATCGCATAAGCTGACTGAAAAACTAAGCGTTATCAGCGTGTACCGGAGTTTGCACCGACCGAAGACTGCCAACTGTATGCTCTTCCCTGTATGCTCTTCCCTGTATACTTGTATGCTATTCCCTGTATACTTGTATGCTATTCCCTGTATACTTGCTCCTGCTAATCACTAAACGTCAAACTTCCGGTGCTGTCTTCCCCATACATATCATCCAGCATTTCCCGGTATCTCTGCTTCACCTCACCTTCGAGTTTGATGTCATTGACTTTAATCTGGCTCTTGCTAAAAGACAGGGAAATATCAGAATCGTATTCATCAATCAGGCCATCTTTTAAGAGTGACTTTCTTAATTCTGCTTCATTGCCTGTGTCCCACCGGTACTGTAGACGGTTGGCATGAGCATGCGCTCTGGCAATACCGTGTTGAATTCGTTCCTCATCCACTTTTTGTACATGTTTTAACACAATCCTGTTACGGTCTGCATTTTCCCTGATCACCCTATCAATATGCCGGTGCACATGATATTGCTGGTCCTCCAAAGCCCTTTCCAGTTCATGGTTGGATCGCTCCAGGGCGCGCTCCAGAGATCGTTCGGCTTGCTGTATTTTCTCTTTGGCCATGTCCCACTCTTCCTCGGTCAGGTCTTCCGGTCGTTCAGCCTGCAGTGACTTGTGCAGGTGTTCCCGGGCTTTGGCCAGCGCTTCTTCCTGTTCCTCCATGGCGCGTTCCAGGGCCTGTCGCTGTTCTTCCAGCGCCTTCATAATGCGCTCCCTGGTAGTATCATCCATTTGCAGGTTCAACCAGTCCAGGTTTTGATGAATGTTTTCCAGGTCCACCAGTTCCTCCACTTCTACCCTGATATCAGGATTGACGAATACATCCGGGGAGAACATCACATCCGGAACCACAAACACATCCGGTACCTGAGCAAATGCCGCAACATTGGGAGGATTGGCAAATATATCTTCAAGGAATTCAATGTTTTCAAACGCCTCGAAGTGCGGGTCCGCGGTATCCACTTCCCACTCAACTTCTATCGCCTGCTCCACTTCAAATTCCTCATTTACATCAACTTCCACCTCCATTTCCAGCTCCTCATCCACATCCACTTCCCTTTCAATTTCCAATTCCGGGAGAGTGTCATTTACCGGGTCAGGTTGTATCTCTGCCGAAATATTGAAATTAGTCCGGTCGGGGTCCACCGGCATCAGTTGGGCTTGAACCCGGTGTGAATACCAGCTCAAACAGATTACCGCCAGGGTAAGTATAATTCCAGGCACCAGCTTGTTTTTCACTGCCTGACTCCCCATCTGGGGATAGACCAGTCTTTTAATTCTCATAAGTAGTTCGTTTCTCGATTTAAATAATCCCATGCTTAAAGTAGGTGTTCGCAATGACCAAGCTCCAAGGTTACTCAAGGCATTGGCATAGATCATCTTGTTACCGCAGCATTTAACTGCTATATCGTCACAGCAATGCTCCCGGTGTTTGCGAATAGTATGTGATATATACCACAATGCAGGGTTAAAAAACAGCAATGACTCCACTACGGTTTGAATGATATTAATCAGGTAATCATACCGTTTTACATGGGCCAGTTCATGCGCCAGGATAGCCTCCACTTCCGCAGGTGACAATCCGGACAACATTCCCATAGGTATCAGTATTACCGGTTTCAGATGCCCGATTACCATAGGTACCTCTGCCAATTTTGACTCCAGCAGATTTACCGTAATGCGAATTCCCAGCTGATGGGACAGCAACTGCGCTTTCTGCTGCCATACTCCGGGCACTGGTCGGCAACCGTTGTTTTTTAATCTTCGCAAGTAGAAAATGCTGCCCTGTAAACGCAGCAGAAAAACCAGTACACCCAGTACCCAGATCAATACCAATGTATCCATATAAGGGGTGATAGCATCCATCATTCCCGCAACATATGATTTAAGACTGGTCAGCCCTGAAGTGCGTTGTATATTGATATCTGTTGCGGCCAAGGTAAAACCGATACTTTCAGCATTGGAAACGATAGCCCTTTCATCGGAGAAGGACAAAGACTGATTAAAGGTGTAGCCTGTCCAAAACAGTAGTCCTACCAGGGCAGTAACCGATAACCAATACTTTAGCTGAACATTGGACCTGGGAATCAGGTAGATTATCAGGCTAAGTAATAAGGCGATAACCAACCCCTGCCAGATGGAGTGAAGCAATGCAGTGGCCAGCCCCTGGATTAGAATATCTGATATATAAGTGGTGACATTCATTTTTCCCCTCCTTCCAATTGATCCAGGAATGCCCTGATCTCATCTATTTCCTTTTGGGTAGACTTCTTGTTACCCAGGGCCTGCATCACCAGCTTCATGGCAGAACCGCCAAAAGCGGTGACCGCCAGCTTATCAATCAACTGTTGCTGCGTTTTTTGCTGACTCACGGCGGAGTCGTAAATATGCGTTTTACCGGTGGTATCCCGCCGTAACAATCCTTTATCTGCCATAATCTGCATTAGCTTCAGTGTGGTGGTGTAACCCACTTTTTTCTGCGTGGATAATTGATCATTGACAAACCTTACAGTGCTGGGGCCGTGTTCCCAGATTACCTGCAAGATTTCGAGCTCTCCTTCGGTTGGCTTTGGTACTGACATTTCATGGTGTTTATAATTCAACAATCAAATATATACGAAATAGTTCGTACTATAAAAATATTCTACGAAGAATTTCGTAAAAAGTTGTTTGAGTTGAGATTTATTATTTAAACACTTGCATCGAGGGTACCTGCCAAACTGTGGGCATTAAAGACATAATCATACCTCAAACCCTGGCTGATGCCATGAGCAAAGAAGCACAGGCGGAAAGAGAGCGCAGGGCAAGAGTAATTCTGGGCACCGCAGAAACAGAGATTGCACATAAGTTCTCTGATGCCAGTGAACAGTACAAGGAGAATCCCGTGGCGTTACATCTCCGGGGAATGAATATGCTCTTTGAAGGTTTAAAGGAAAAGGGATCAATGGTTATTGTACCAAGTTCAGCCCTGGATTCTATGAATCTTGGAGCTATTGGTGGGTTGGTTTCTTTATCTCGTCCGGTTGAACCCGATAGTTTAGGAGTTAATATAAACCCTGCTCCTACCGAGGTTAACTCTGACACCCCGGAAGAACCCCAATCGGACCCTCAAGAATAAGCCTGTATTAAACAGTACACCTCCAATCAAATAGCTTCGGCGCACGGTACTAATTGTATTTTATTAAGGTATTGGCAACAAATCAATGGTATTTTTAAGGTTTTAGGGTAAAAAGCCAATTTTTATTACACCTTGACATAATAAAAATGCCTCTCATTTCGTATTATTGTGGTGAAATCTAAAACCTAAATGAAATATTATAGCCTAGCCCTGCTATTTTTTGTCGGCACAATATTTCTAGCTCAAGCCCAACCTGCCTCTTCTTCCTCAAGTAAGAAAGTTTATACCACCTCCGAAATAAAAAATGCCGTTCCAACCATCGATGGCCATTTGGATGATGAAGTGTGGGATGAGGTAGAATGGGGCGGCGATTTTGTTCAGTACCGACCAGACAATGGCGCAGCACCCACAGAACCTACTGCCTTTAAAATTCTCTACGATGATAAGAACCTGTATGTAGCCATAATGTGTTACGACAGTGAGCCTGATAAGATCGAGCGCCGGATGACCCGCCGCGACGGATTTGAGGGCGACCGGGTCACCATCAATATCGACAGCTATCACGATTTGCAAAGCGCTTTTTCGTTTACGCTTAGCGCTTCGGGGGTGATCAGTGATGCCGCCGTTACCAATAATGGAGGTAACTGGGATCGTAACTGGGATCCCATCTGGGTGGCTAAAACCGCCAACCATAAGGATGGATGGACCGGAGAAGCCCGTATTCCTTTGAGCCAGCTGCGATTTTCCAAAAAGAAAAAGCACGTATGGGGCCTGCAGATAGAACGGCGACTATTCCGACTGGAAGAGCGGTCCGGATGGCAGCCCATACCCAACAATGCTCCTGGCTGGGTGCATCTGTTCGGGGAGTTGCATGGTATCAAGAATATCAAACGGCAAAAGCAGGTGGAAGTATCCCCTTATCTGCTGGCCCAAATGGAACGATTTGAAGCGGAAGAAGGTAATCCCTTTCTCACCGGAAAAGACAGCAAAGTAAATGTGGGCATGGACGGTAAGGTAGCCGTCACCAGTGACCTTACCCTGGATTTTACCTTTAATCCCGACTTTGGACAGGTAGAGGCTGACCCCTCACAGGTCAACCTGTCCGCTTATGAAATTTTCCTGAGAGAACGCCGGCCCTTCTTTACCGAAGGGAAGAACATCCTCAGCTACCGGGTAGCCACCGATCCACTGTTTCATTCACGACGGATTGGCAGGGCGCCGCAGTATTTACCGGATTTAGGTGAAGACGAGTACATGGAGCTTCCGGATCGATCCACCATCCTGGGAGCGCTGAAACTGACCGGGCGTACCAAACAGGGTTTATCAGTGGGGGTTCTGGAGTCAATAACCAAGGAAGAGCGGGCAAAAATAGATCATAACGGGGAACGACGGGAAGAAACCATTGAACCCATGACCAACTATTTTGTGGGCAGGGTACAGCAGGACCTGAACAAAGGCGATAGTCAGGTAGGGGTTATGATGACCGCCACCAACCGGAATATCGACGATGAAGCATTAGAGTTCCTGCACCAATCGGCTTACACCGGTGGTGTTGATTTCAGGCATAGCTGGGAAAACAGGACCTATTACCTGGAGGGTAATGTGGCCATGAGCCAGGTAAATGGTACTACCGAAGCACTATTGAGAACTCAAACCTCCAGTGCCAGGTTTTATCAAAGACCTGATGCCGACCACCTGGAAGTCGATTCTTCCAGGACATCCCTTACCGGAACAGGGGGAAAGCTAGAATTTGGCAGAAGAGGAAAAGGAAATATAGGATATGAGGTCGGCGGCACCTGGAAGTCTCCGGGTCTGGCCATCAACGACATTGGATTTCTCCGCAGCACTGATCTCATCAGACAGCATTTCTGGATTGGTTATAATTCACCAAGACCCACCAAATCTTTCAGACGGTTAAGCGCCAGCTTTTCCCAGTATACCAACTGGGATTTCGGAGGTACCAACCTCTCCAACGGCATCAGCCTCAGTGCCAGTGCTGAATTGAAAAACTACTGGGGCGTTCGTATGGGTACCTCACTGGGCACAGAATCAGTTTCAAGATCAGCCCTGCGGGGAGGCCCTTCGTTTATTACTCCAGGTTCCACATACCTGTGGATGAGTGTCAGTTCCGATGAGCGTAAAAAACTCAGGTTTAGTACCAGTCCCTATTACTCTTCAAGAAACCAGGGATCGTCCGACGGATTTGGTATTTCCATGAATTTCAATTACCAACCCATTAATTCGGTGAATATTTCATTGTCTCCCCGCTACAGTTGGCGCATATGGGAACAGCAATATGTTACTACCCAGGACTACCAGGAATTGAAGCGATACATCAACGCTTCCATCGAACAAAATACCGCCAGTCTTTCAATCCGTTTTAACTACAGCATCCGGCCCAACCTTTCGCTGCAATATTACGGCCAGCCTTACGTCTCCACCGGTAACTACGACGAGTTCAAAAGGATTACGGATCCGGACAACAGAATATATGAAGACCGGTTCCACGTATTTAACGACAACGAAATCTTCCTGGATGACAATGAGGAATCCTATCTGGTAGACGAAAACCAGGACGGCGTCACAGATTATTCTTTCGATAATCCCAACTTCGATTTCCTGCAGTTCCGTTCGAATTTCGTTATGAGGTGGGAATACAAACCGGGTTCTGCCCTGTTCCTGGTTTGGAACAAGGAGCGAACTGAAAACCCCGGTATGGAGAATTTCTCAATATCAGGATCGGTGGACGGTTTCCTGGATCCTGAATCTGAAGCACACAACACCTTCCTGTTGAAATTCACCCACCGCTTCGTTTTATAAATCAGGCTAAAACTTACTGGTCATTTTTATCAAGGGTTCTTGTTGTATTCAACAGTGCTGATTAAAATAGCGGGTAATACGTTTTTTTCGGCTATTTTGACAGATCATACCATACAAACGATTGCCGGGCTACAGTCAGAAGGTTGCAGCAATTACCCGTCCGGGCTGTTTCCCTCTCAGCGGGTACATCCCAACACCAAATACTGCAGGGAAGACAGCAATATCTTTTTCAGCGCCTTAATTGTATTCACCCTGCAAGAGCTGCGTGCTGATATACCAGGCCACCTACATCCCATTATCGCCCGGCTGGCTGCAAAAGTAACAGCAAACTATCCCCACTACCGACATCCCGCGGATAACGCCACCTTTAATTTCTGGCAAGACCAACCCAGGGGGCATTTTCCCAATGGGAGGTTGCTTAAAAGGTTTTCTTTTATGGCATTACCAGCGGATGCCGATGATACCAGTTTGATCTATCTCACTTCAAACAACGGAGAAGACTTAACTGCAATCAAGAAAAAGCTTGAGTCACACTACCGTGAAGATGCTCCGATCTCACCTCTTACCCCGCCAGACTACCTTGATCTCAGGGCCTACCCCACATTCCTGGGGAAGCGGATTAAACGAGAATGGGATGTATGCGTGATTTGTAACGTGCTTTATCTGGTATTTAAAAATGGTCTGCCGCTTACTGCCACGGATTTTGATTCCATCGAGTTAATAAGAAGAGTTTTGGAGCGTGAAGATCATATAGTTGCTCCCTTCCTGGTATCACCCCATTATGGCAACAGTGCGGTAATCCTGTACCATATCTCCCGGTTGGTTGGCTCATTTATTCACCGGGAGGAACTGCATCACCTGATAGACCCATTGACAAAACATTTAAACCAGGAATCTGAGCGGACCGAATCGTTTATGGAATCGCTGCTTATCTCAAGTTCACGGTTGCGATTGAACCTTAGCACCAACATCTTAACCCCTCCCGACAGCTGGGACCAGGCATTCAGTAATTTCTTCTTCTTCCAGGCCGGATTGTTAACCGCCTTTCAAAACGCCCGCATGGCCAGGTTAACCAGCATGCCCCTCTTTCACCTAAGATACCGTTGCCATGCCTATTACCACACGCTCTGGTTGGAATATCTGGTATTATCAAACAAGCACTAATCCAACTCTCCTAAAGCAGACTTCAGATCTTCTTCCGTGGTGCGCAATCGCTGCTTGCAATATTTTAGGAGCTCCAGCCCCTCTTTAACCAGGTCGGTTAATTTATCGACATCCGGATCTTCTCCCTCTATTTCAGAGACAATCTGCTCAATTCTCTGAAAGGCTTCCTTATAATTTTTTTCGCTCATCACCTATCTTGGTTACCTGACTGCTAAATTTTCTTGACAACAACTGGGTTTCAATTTCATCACCCAGTTCTAAGGCAGTACCTGTTTTTAACAGTGCCCCGTTTAAATATGTAATGCTGTACCCTCTTTTTAAAATATTAGATGGATCGGCCAGCTTAAGAGTAGCTTCACGCAATTTTAATTCCTGTAATTTTACAATAATGGCTCTGGCCGGAGCGGATTTAAAGGATTGCATGCACTGCTGCAACTTTTGACTGCTTACTTTTAATACGTTCAATGCTCCCACTGCAAGTTTCTGATGTTGCAGCTGAAGACTATGCTGACGGTTATTAATGGCCATACCGGCACTGTGTTGTAAATTTTTCAGCATACCAAAGAGTTGTGTCTGTTGGTTGCTCAACTGCGATATGGCCAGGTCTTTAATGCGATCGCGTTGAAAATTGAGCTGCTGATCGAAAGCTTCCATTCCGTTGATTAAAAACTCCGCCACCGCGGTGGGGGTTTTCATCTTGGAATGTGCTACCATATCTACAATGGTATCATCCCTTTGATGTCCGATACCGGTTACTACCGGCAGCGGACATTTGGCCACCGCCAATGCCAGGTGATAGTCATCGTAACAATCCAGATCGACCTGACTGCCCCCTCCCCTGATCAGCACTATCAGATCAAACTGCTCCTTCACTTTCACCGCCCTGTCCAGCGCTCTTTTTATGGAGTGAACTGCTTCATCTCCCTGCATTACCGCATCGAAAATTTCGACCTTAAATACATACCCCGGTACATTACCCATTAACTGATCCATAAAATCACCAAGTCCGGCAGCGGTACTGGAACTGACCACAGCTACCCGCTGGGGTACCGGTGGCAGGGATAGCTCTTTGTTTAATTGAAATACCCCCTCTTTGGTTAGCCTGTCAAGGACCTGCTGTCTCAATCTGGCTCGTTCTCCCAGGGTAAAACTAGGATCCAGGTCCCTGACATGAAGACTAAGGCCATAGACTTCATGCAATTGTACCGTAGCCCGGGCCAGGATCTTCATCCCGGTTTTCAGGGGATGACCTGTCACCGACCTGAACAGGCTGTTTAAATTGTAAAAATCATAAGCCCAGATATTTCCCCGGGCTTTGGCCTTTATCCTCTGTCCTTCCTTTTCAACCAGTTCCAGGTAGCAATGACCCTTCTGATTCACTCGAATCTCACCGATTTCCGCCACTACCCAATAGCTGGATTCCAGGTTTTGCTCAAGTGATTTCTGAATTAATCTATTGAGTTGATAAAGCGTAATTTGCTGCATAGTCATCTCCGGGGCCCAAAGTGTATCCCACTCTAGTCAAAGATGCTTTTTTTAGTACCAATTGCAAAGTTGTAGTATAGATCTACGCTAAAAAAACTATTGTTGGGGTAGTCGAAATCTTCTCCGGGCAGCGTTACCGGTATATTATAGTTATACTCCAGTATCAGTTGAAACGGGCGTTTGGTAAAACCAACTGGGGCCCTGAACCGGTAGTTCATCAACCCAAAGGCATTCTCACTATTGATCCTGTATGGAAAACGGGTCTGGATCAATGCATCCCGGCTGAAGGTAACACTGATCACATCCGCATTTCCGAACAACATCTCAAATGCCGGTCTCAGTGACACCCTGTCCATACCCAGCCAATTCTTTTTATTCAGGTCACCGGTCAACCTCCAGTATACCCGGTGAGCACTTTCCCGGTTGAACAGCCATGAATAGTCAACCCCCGTCTCGATCTTTCCCAAATCCAGGTTGAGTCCGGTGGACAAACTATTATTCAAGATCGGCGGTAAAAGCAAATCAATAGCCCAGTCGGGCAGATCAAGGTCGTACTCACGTTCCGTAAAAAAACTGTGGTCATAGGAAGCGGAAAAGCTGAGTCTGGATGATAGAAATCCAATGTAACCTATGGAAGCTACCGTAAGGTCATAGTGCGGGTCCAAATCGCTGTTCCAGTATCCCGTAATATCCCCGTAAACTCCTGATTTGTGGAAATAGCTAATCCCAGGATTGAAACCATATTGTTTTACATCCAGGGTACGGCCGGCGTTTGATACCTCGCTGATGTAACCCAGGTGAATTGAAAACTGAGAGGTTTGCAGTGATTCCAGTAATATCAGGCTATCCAGCAGTTGAAATATTTCTAAGGTATCCAGGTCATCCTGGTAAAGACCCAGCAAAGCAGTATCTGTGGAAGCCAGGTGATCATCCTGTGAAAAACCCACTTGAGGTTTTAACACGGTAAATACAAAAATCACCAAAACGGTGCGGACAATAGTGTGCATGTGTAGGGAGCCTGGTACTAATCCCTGTAGTTATCTCGTATTTGATCCCTGACCTGATCCCTGTTTTGTAGTCGTTGTCTGCGAACCTGCTGCTGCCTGGCCTGCTGCAAACGTCGTAACAGAATGCCTCTGAAGTCCCTTTCAGCTTCACGCAGGTCAACCACCTGCTGTGTGGAAATAACGTCAAGCATCCGGCTGGAATATTCCTTTTCCAGGTCCAGCCTTAATTGCTTTAGTTCCAGTTCCATTTCCACCAGCTTCCTGCTCTGCTCCGCAGTGGGTCCATCCGGGTCAATACCGGCCTTGAACTGACGGTAATTTCTGGAAGCATCCTGGTTGCGCTGACGATACTCGTTGTACAGCGGCCAGAACCTTTCGGCCTGCTCCGGGGTCAGGTCAAGTCTTTCGGTGATGAACCCGATCCTGGCACTTTCAATCTTTTCCTTTGCCTGCTGACTTTGCGCCCACGTATGTTGGCCTATCACCACGCAAACCAATAATATAACTAACCTTTTCATGCCCATTTCTTTCAATTACTAAAGTAAACTATCCTGTAAATCGAAATCTTCATATAATTCAATCAAAGTCTCATCTTCGATCTCCAGGTTCTCCATAAGGGGATCATCGACATTTTCCAACTCCATGGATAGTGCTTTGATGTCAACCCCCTCTAAAATCTCTTCATTGGAGATGTCCAGCTCCTCCAGGTATAAAACGATTTCCTCGGTGGAAACCTGTGACAGTAATTCCTCAAAATCCGGATTGACGTCGTTAGCGGTGAAAATACCGCTGTACAGCGCAATGATCACCAGCAACGCCGCTACCGGAACCAGCTTTAAGGCACGGATCCAGTATACCTGCCTGGCCGCTTTCCTGCCGGTTTTGGCTTTATGAGCGGTTTTTGACTGAATAATGCCCGGCAGCCGGTCAAAATAACCTTCCGGTGGCTCGCTAAGAACCTGGCGCTTTTTCAGATCTTCCAAACGAATTTTTTTCATTCTGTTATTCCTTCCCTGACATTAGACAACCTATTATCACCTAGGTTTAATCCCCGTTTAAAATTTCTTCAATTTTTTTTACTGCATGATGGTAGCTGGCTTTCAGACTCCCCACACTGGTTTCAGTAATGTCCGCGATTTCCTGGTATTTCATATCGTCGAAATACTTCATATTGAATACCATTCGCTGTTTATCAGGCAACGTCAATAAGGCTTTCTGCAGCTTCATTTCAATCATGTCGCCGTCCATCTGTACCGACATGTCAAGTTTACTGACCAGTACCTCCTGGTAATCGGACAGGGATAACAACGAGGCTCTTTTCTTCTTCTTCAAAAAATTCAGGCATTCGTTGGTGGCGATGCGATAGATCCAGGTATACAGCTTTGAATCCTGCCGAAAGCGATGCAGGTTTTTCCACACTTTGATAAAAACCTCCTGTACCACATCGTCGGTGTCGTCGTGGTCTATTACCATTTTGCGCACATGCCAATAGATGCGCTCCTGATATTTCCGTACCAGCTGATTGAAAGCAAAGTTACGGGTATCTTCTCCCGCAAGCTTTTCAATTAACTCATGGTCTTCCAAGTAATTTTCAGTTGCTTTCCGATCCTTAGACAACAGGGCCATACCAAAGGTTTAAACAGTTCAAACCAGGGTACAACATACCATCTTGCCGGGAAAGGTAAAATCTGAAAATCAGGCAACCAGCAGATGTGTAATAAATGAAAAGAATTTACCGGTTATTCTACCATATCGTCCAGCAGATCCACCAGCAGTTCAATTTGTTCCTTGGAATGCGTGGGGAAATTGGCGATTCTGGTGTGCTGGCCCTTAAATTGACCGTATCCTCCACCAACCACCAACCCCTTTTGAAACAATCCCTCCATGATTTTCCCGGTAAAATTACCTGAATCGGCCACCACTACCGTCTCGGACCTCCAGGGTTTTTCAACCACAAATGGTTTAATGGATTGTTTTGATTCCAACAGGTGATACAGTATAGCAGATTTGTACCTGGACTCCATCCGTAT
>JAUIKU010000306.1 GCA_030430675.1 Bacteroidia bacterium
GGTCTTTGGACATCACTGCTGCCTCTCCTACTGATCCGCTAACGATCACCGGCGTTACACAGGCCTGGGTAGTACCTATATTAAAGCCCCGGGACTTAAGACCATTCTGCAGCGCATTCACAATATTCCAGAGCTTCTGCTTATGCTCCGGCTGGGTTCGCAGTATTTCCAGGCGTTTCATTGCCCCGATCACAAACGGCATGGGTAATGTCTTGGCAAATATCTGGGACCGGGCGTTGTATTTCAGGTATTCTATGATTTCTTTATCACCTCCCACGAAAGCTCCAATAGCAGCCATGGATTTGGCGAAGGTGGAAAAATAAAGGTCAATGCCATCTTGCACTCCCTGCTCTTCGCCAGCACCGGCACCGGTGGCTCCCAAGGTGCCAAACCCGTGTGCATCGTCAACCAGCAATCTAAATGAAAATTTCTCCTTTAATGCTACGATTTCCTTGAGCTTGCCCTGGTTACCGGACATCCCGAAAACTCCTTCGGTGATCACCAGAATTCCACCCCCGTTTTCTGCGGCAATTTTACTGGCACGGCTCAACTGTTTTTCCAGGTTGTCCATGTCGTTGTGCGGATAGACAAACCTTTTGCCCATATGCATTCTCAGTCCGTCAATTATACAGGCATGGGATTCCGCATCGTATACAATTACGTCCTTTCTATCGGTAAGGGCATCAATAACGGACATAATCCCCTGGTATCCGTAATTCAACAGCAGTACTGATTCCTTTTTAATAAAGTCAGCCAGTTGTGATTCCAGCTCTTCGTGGTATTTACTGTTTCCCGACATCATTCGGGCCCCCATTGGATAAGCCAGTCCCCAGTCAGCCGCAGCCTGGGCATCCACTTTCCTTACCTCAGGATGGTTGCCCAACCCCAGATAGTCATTTAAACTCCAGGTAAGTACTTCCTTACCCTGAAATTTCATCCTGGGAGCAATATCTCCTTCCAGTTTGGGAAACATAAAGTACCCCTCTGACAAATGTGAAAATTTCCCTAATGGCCCCCGGTCGTTTAGTAGTCTCTCGAATATATCCACCGTAATTTCAGTTGTTTCCGATTTATCAATAAATAAAACACACAAAGTTAACACTTACTGCCTTCTAAACAAACGAGAAAAGACGCTGATATCCCGGTATTTGCCAACCGGAAACACTCAATATTTGGAATATTTTATAATATATTGGCTGAGTACCAATGAGTTACGAATTTAAGGATCGCCGGTTGACGATTTGCTAAGGAAACCACGGGCAATTTAGAGCCAAAACCTCTAGTTTTCAGGTTTTATAGCTTTAAATTACCAAATGCCTGAAATAAAAAGAGTCCTGGTAGCAAATCGCGGGGAAATTGCAGTACGAATTATCCGGTCATTGAAAGAAATGGGAATTGTCACTGCAGCGGTATACTCAGAGGCAGACCGAACCGCTCCACACGTTTTGATGTCAGATATGGCAGTTGGCCTGGGCCCGGCTCCTTCCAGCCAGTCCTACCTGGATCAAAAAAAAATTATTGATGCTGCCAGAAAGTTGAAAGTGGATGCCATTCATCCCGGATACGGTTTTCTCTCAGAAAATGCGGCATTTGCACAGGCAGTACAGGACAATCAACTGATATTTATCGGCCCCTCTCCCCGGGCCATCGAAGTGATGGGCAGCAAGTTGCAGGCAAAGCAGGCTGTAGCGGACTATAACATCCCCATGGTACCAGGTACTTCTGAAGCGGTGGACGCCAATAAACAGGCGTTGGATCAGGCGGAAGAAATTGGTTTTCCCCTTTTGATAAAAGCCAGTGCCGGCGGTGGCGGCAAGGGAATGCGGGTAGTTACTTCTGCCGATGACTTTGAATCGGAATTGAATCGGGCGGTAAGTGAAGCCACCTCAGCTTTTGGTAACGGTGCGGTTTTTATTGAAAAGTACATTGAATCACCCAGACATATTGAAGTGCAAATCCTGGGCGACCAACAAGGTAATATCGTCCATTTGTTCGAACGCGAATGTTCAATTCAGCGGCGTCATCAGAAAGTAGTGGAAGAGTCACCCTCTGCGGCAGTTTCTCCTGAATTACGTCAGAAAATTGGTGCTGCAGCCATTGATGTAGCCAGGGCTGCCGGTTACTACGGTGCTGGTACCGTGGAGTTTATGCTGGACCAGGATCAGCACTTTTACTTTTTGGAGATGAATACCCGGTTGCAGGTAGAACATCCCATCACTGAAATGATCACCGGGATCGATCTGGTAAAAGAGCAGGTAAGAATCGCGGAAGGAATGTCCCTCTCTTTCAACCAGGAAGACATTGAGATCCGGGGCCACGCCATTGAGGCAAGGGTGTATGCGGAAGATCCGGAGAATGGCTTTTTACCTGATACCGGAGTGCTCAGACATTATCAGGTTCCCCAAGGACCCGGGGTACGGGTGGACGGCGGCTACTACCAGGGAATGGAAGTGCCGATTTATTATGATCCTATGATCTCCAAACTTATTGTGCATGCAAAAAACCGTCAGGAGGCTATTGAAAGAATGATAAGGGCTATAGAAGAATACCGCATCATAGGAGTTAAAACTACCCTGGACTTTTGCAAATTTGTAATGATGCATCCGTCGTTTCGTGCAGGGGATTATCATACTAACTTTATCAAAGACCACTATCTTCCCGGCACCGGCAATAATCACCGGGAGCATTACCAGACCTTGGCAGCAGCTTTTGCGGCCCGGGTAATTGATGGTAAAAACCCACCTGCTGCATCATCGAATCAATTGCCCGCCAATTCCACCTGGCGTCACCGCAGTAATGACCAATAGACCATGGCAGAAATAAGACCATTTCGTGCCTGGAGATATAATCAGGAAACTACCGATAAAATTGAGTCCCTGCTATCCCCCCTGTTTGATGTAGTGACGGAGAAGCAAAGGGAGACGCTATATCAGAATCCTCATAACAGCATCCATGTATCCGTTCCCAAGGGAGCAAATCCTGCACACAATGCTGCCCTGACCTTAAAACGCTGGAAAGAGAATAATATCATTGAACAGGACTTTTTGCCGGGCATTTATCCCTACTATCAGAGGTTTAACCTTCCGGGAATTAAGGAGACGTTTTGTCGAAAGGGGTTTATATGTTTTATAAAGGCCTATGATTGGAGCGAGAAGGTGGTATTAAGACATGAAAACACCATTCCACCGGCGGTAAAGGAGCAGGTGGAATTGTTGAAAGCAACAGAACTGAATGCCAGCGCTACCCATGGACTGTATTCAGATCCGGATTTTCATTTGGAGGAGATCATGGACGAGTGCATGAAAATTCCCCTGGTGCAAGCAGAGGACTACCAGGGAGTCAGGGAAGCCTTGAGTGTGGTACATGATATCAACGCCATCCGGCAATTTGTAGAAAAACTAAGTAAACAGCAGGTTATACTGGCAGATGGCCATCACAGGTACCAGGGTTCAATCGATTATCGAAAATATCGCACCAGGAACAACCCCGATCACCGGGGAAACGAAGGGTATAACTACCACCTGATGTATTTGACCAATATGGAAGCCCAGGACCTCAGGATACTCCCCACGCATCGTCTGGTCAAAGGGTTACCCTCAATGGACGAGCAGGAGTTTATAGAGCGGGCTTCAGCTTATTTCACTATAAAGCTCATCGATACTCCCTATGAAATTAACGAAATCATCCTAGGTAAAAAGGCGGCTTTCGGAGTGGTCATGAAAAATCAAGCCTACAAAGTGATTTTAAAACCAGGCCTGGAGCACCGTATTTCCTGGCCTTTTCCGGATATGATTAAAGAGCTGGACCTGACTATCATGCATTATTACCTGCTTGAAAAGATTCTGGGGATTCCCGGCGCCGAGCAGAGAAATAGCCGCAACATCATTTATGACCGTAATTTTACAGACTGCATTACCAGGGTTAAACAGGGTGAATCACAGATGGCCATAATCACCAACGAGCTCACGATGGAGGAAGTAAAGAAGGTTTGCTTTAGTGGCTATACCCTGCCACAAAAATCTACATATTTTTATCCCAAAGCAGTATGTGGACTGCTGTTTGGATCAACCAAAGAAGATGAATTTCAACTTACCGATTATCC
>JAUIKU010000056.1 GCA_030430675.1 Bacteroidia bacterium
GAACGAGCAGAAAAATATCCCTCGTTTAATGGACTCACTTAGTGCTCTTTCCTATCCCCGGGACAGGTTCGAAATAATTATTGTGGATGATGATTCCCAGGATGATACAGTATTAATCCTGGAACAATACATAGCCCGGTTTGATAACCTGAAGTGCATAAGATTACAGGATCCGCCAGGTTTCCAGGGGTCGTTTAAAAAACGGGCCCTTACTAAAGGGATCGAAGCAGCTGTTTTCCCCGTAATTGTTACCAGTGATGCCGATTGTCAATATCAGCCGGGATGGATTTATCAACTGGCCCGGGCTATGAAATCCAGAGATTCGATGATGCTTAGCGGCCCGGTAATTTATCATTCGGGTGAGGGATTTTCTATGATGCTGAATATCGAATTGTCATGCCTGGTTGCCGTAGGTGCGGTTTCAATGCATTTGGGTCGTCCCAACATGTGTAACGGGGCTAATCTTGCTTTCAGGAAAGAAGCATTCATGCAGGTGGAAGGATACCGGGATTTCCAGCACATAGCTTCCGGTGACGATGAGTTTTTATTGTACAAGGTATTTCAAAAATTTCCCAATCAGGTGGGGTTTTTGAAAGATACCGATGCGGTAGTAACAACAGACCCTCCACAGTCCTGGAGACAGTTGCTGAATCAGCGAATCCGGTGGGGAGGTAAATGGAAGGAACACAGGTCTTTTGTCACCAGGATGCTTGCTTTATTTATTTTTTCTTTCCATCTGATATTTTGTGCGGTACTGGTCTTGACCCTGTCCGGAGTTTATTCATGGCAGTTGCTACTTGTGCAGTGGTTGCTGAAAACTTCAATAGAATACTTTTTGGTTAGGACGCTG
Organism: Bacteroidia bacterium; assembly: GCA_030430675.1. Classification (GTDB taxonomy): domain Bacteria; phylum Bacteroidota; class Bacteroidia; order Cytophagales; family Cyclobacteriaceae; genus SZUA-3. The sequence goes on from JAUIKU010000056.1 coordinate 851, forward strand.
CTGAATTTTTATAACAGAAGCTTACCAGTTAAATGGTTTTTATTGATGCAAACACTATATTCAATCTACGTAGTTTTGGTGGCGATAATAGCTCAAGTCAAAGGCTTCAACTGGAAAAACAGGCAATACCATGAATGATTTGGAATACGAAATATTGGATGAGTTGTACTTTGTTATTTCGTTTAATGAGCTTATGATAAAGCTCTCTTTAAGTGAAAGTACTTTGAAGGATTCACTTGGATCCTTGCTGCAGCAAAACTACATCAAATGCTTCGACAACGTGTCTGATGAAATCCCCCCGGAGAACGTAGATTTTGAAAACAATTATCGGAATTATCACTATCTTGCCAGTAAGGAAGGATTATTTGCGCACAACCGCAGATAGTCAGGTGTTAAACAGGATTAGGACCGGCTAAGGTCCCAATTTTCCATTTACTTTCTATTTTTTGTTTGCCGTCTGTTGCAAACGCTGGAATATTATGGAGTTAAAATCATTAAAAAACCAGTTTGATCTTAAGGAGCTCGAGCTCAATGCATTACTTGAGATCACACAGGCTATAAACAACAATTTGCCTGAGGTCTCTTTGTATAAGATCTACGGATTTATTGTCAGGGCAAACCTGCACATCAAAAAACTGGCACTGTATGTAAAAGAAGACGATTGGCACTGCAAGGTCAACTATGGTACCAGCGTCAATTTTTTACCTCAGGAGCTGGACAGTTCCTTTTTAAAAGCACGGGAACTACAGAGAATCGACCAGGAGACAACACCTGATCCCTTTGATGAATTTGACCTGGTTATTCCAGCCATGCATAAAGAGGAAGTACTGGCATTTATTTTTGTGGGAGGAATTCCCCGGGAGAACCCCCAGGAGCGATATAAACTGGACACCTCTTTTATACAAACCCTGAGCAATATTTTGTTGGTTGCCATTGAGAATAAACGACTGGCTCGCAAACAGCTGGAGCAGGAGGCTATGCGCAAAGAGATGGAAATTGCCAGAGGCGTGCAACAGTTGTTATTTCCCAAGGGATTGCCTTATACGGAGAACCTGAAGGTAGCTTCACTGTATTTGCCCCATCAGGATGTTGGTGGTGACTATTACGATTATATAAAGATCAATGAGCACCAATTCGTATTGTGTATAGCTGATGTCTCCGGTAAAGGAGTACCAGCGGCACTATTGATGTCCAACTTTCAGGCGGCGCTGAGAACCATGATCAGGCATTCAACCGATCTTCGGGAAATAGTCACCGAGTTAAACCACCAGACAGAGCGGAATGCAAGGGGAGAGAATTTCATTACTTTCTTTCTGGCAATTGTAAACATGCACTCCAGATCGTTGGAATATGTAAATGCCGGGCATAATCCTCCCCTGATTATCCTGGATCACGGTACACCGCAGTTTTTAGAACTGGGAACAACCATTTTGGGAAGCTTTGAGCCGCTGCCCTTTTTAAAAGTGGGGCAGGTACATTTCGACCGGGAGTTTACGTTTTTTGCCTACACCGATGGACTCAGCGAAAGTTTCAACGAGGAAGGTGACCCGTTTGGGGTAGATAGAATTGTAAAAACTGTGGTGGATAACCAGGAACTGCCACTGGACCAGATCAATGGACAACTACTGGCTAATCTAAATCAGTTCAGGGGCAAGAGCGACTATAACGATGATATCACCCTGCTGTCGTGTAAAGTACTGATTGGTGCGTAAGTTCTTCCCCCATCGTACTCCTGGCTGGGTGCAAAATCTTTTCCCCGGATTTATATGGAACAAGCCCACCGATGACAAAGTAGTATACCTTACTTTTGACGATGGCCCTGTTCCACAAGCTACTCCCGTGGTTTTGGATTATCTCAGTGAGTTCAATGCCAGGGCCACTTTTTTCTGTGTTGGTGAGAATGTCATTCGATATCCGGAGGTGTTGAAACAGGTTATTACCCAGGGACACAGCGTGGGTAACCACACCCATCACCATTTGAACGGCTGGTCTACTCCGGTCCAGGACTATTTGCAGGATGTGGAGCATTGTCAGCAGGCGCTGAATCCCTATCTGGCGGCTGATTTCAAACCAATGATGAGGCCCCCATACGGCAGGATCTTACCAAAACAGTGGCGAAACTTAGCTGCAGACTATCAGCTGGTTATGTGGGATGTTCTCTCTGGTGATTTCAGCGGCAGGATTGATGCAACCACCTGTTTAAAGCAAAGCATCCGGTTCACCAGGCCGGGATCCATTGTTTTATTTCACGATAGCATCAAGACCATCGAAAAGCTTAAAGCGGTTTTGCCAGCATTTCTGAAGCATTTTAGCCAGCGGGGGTTTTCATTCAAGCAGTTATGATGATTGTTTATGGTTTGTTGGCTTTAGCCCTGTTAACCATTGTCACCGACTTGTGGGCACTGGCAAGTTTCAAACCTGCCGAAGTTAAAACGCCAAAACAACAGTGGCCAAAGGTGAGTGTACTGGTACCCATGCGCGATGAGGCTGATAATGCAAAAGAACTGGTGGCCAGTTTGCAGCAGCTCGATTATCCACCCGGTTTGCTGGAGTTTTTGATAGGGGAGGACCGGTCAACCGATGAAACCCCCGCAATATTACGTGAACTGGCGGAGAGGGACGCCAGAATCTCCGTAATCAGTATAGATGCTGACCTTCCCAACCTGGTGGCCAAGGCCAACGTGGTGGCCCAACTAATTCCTCACTGCACCAGCGAATATTATTTTATCACCGATGCTGACGTCAGGCTACCGGCTCACTGGATCAAGACCCTCTTGTCGGGTGAAGCTGATAAAGCAGGAGTGATCGGAGGCAGCACGGTGGTCAGGGTGAGGGATTTCTGGAGTGGACTGCAAAATCTGGATTGGATTTTTGCGCAGGGTTTGTTGTCTGCGGCGGGCAAAATATACCAGGTGGTGGCAGTAAGCGGTACCAACATGATGATTACTGGTTCAGTTTGCAGGGCCATTGGCGGTTACCATAAAATACCTTACTCCCTAACCGAAGACATTGGAGTATTGACCGCTGCCAGGAAAGCCGGATTTTCGGGTAAGAATATAATCAGTCCGGGGGCTACTGCGGTGATCGAGGCACAGCCCGATTTGAAGTCTTTGGTATCACAGAGATCGCGGTGGACCTACGGGGTAATGCGTTTGCCAAATCCGATACTGACACTATTATTCATCAGGGTGATGTTCCTGGTGGTGGTAATTATGATTGCCTGGTGGCATGCAGGATTGGCTATTGCCATTTACCTTGGCAAGTCGGTGCTCGATTTGATATTCATAAAAAAAGTCGCCGGAGCAATGGGACAGCGGGTGGCCCTTAAGCATTTTTTGATTTTTGAGGTATATTGGTTCCTGATGGCCGTAAGCGGTCTGCTTAAATACCTGTTTTCATCTACCAAGTGGAAAGGGAGAAAATACCTATGATAGATACCCATGCGCATATTTACCTGGAACAGTTTAGTCAGGACCTTGATGAGGTAGTAGCATATTCGAGGTCGGTGGGAGTTTCACATATTTTAATGCCCAATGTGGATCACAGCACCATCGATGAAATGATGGAGGTAGAGGAAAAGTACAGGGGCTATTGTACCGCCATGATGGGGCTTCATCCCTGCTCGGTTAAAAAGGATTTTGAGAAAACCCTGTACCTGGTGGAGGAATGGCTGGATAAACGCCCGTTCGTGGCAGTTGGCGAGATCGGAACTGATTTGTACTGGGATAAATCTAACTTCAAGTACCAACAGGAGGCTTTCAGCATACAGGTAAAATGGGCCAACCAGAAAGGAATTCCGGTAGTGATACATTGCCGGGATTCCATAGATGAAACACTTGATTTACTGGAGCCGTTGGTAGAGGCCAATAGCAGTGGTGTGTTTCACTGTTTTACCGGCAATAAGGAACAGGCCGAGAGGATCATATCCCTGGGATTTAAAATGGGCATCGGGGGGGTGGTCACCTTCAAGAATGCCTCACTGGACCAAACACTTAAAGAAATCTCTCCGGAGCATCTGGTACTGGAGACGGACAGTCCCTACCTGGCACCGGTCCCTTATCGGGGAAAGCGCAATCAGCCCGGTTATTTGGTCGAGATACTGGACAAACTGGCGCAGGTTTATGATATGGGTAAGGAGGAAGTGGAAAATATCACTACCAGGAATTCTCATGACCTCTTTCAAATCTCATGAATTATCGAATTGTAAAGATACCATCAGATAAAGAGCAAAAATCCAGTCACTCGGTGCTCATCATATATACCGGTGGCACTATGGGTATGGCATATGACCAGAGCGGGACCCTGGTACCGTTTAATTTCGGAGGGATCATAAATGAAATGCCCGCCCTCCGATCCATGGGTCTGGAAATAACGGTAGTATCGTTTCCCGAACCCATAGACTCCAGTAATATCACCATTGACCATTGGAATAACCTGGCGGCCATCATCGAGAAATACTACGATGCATTTAATGGCTTCGTAGTACTACATGGAACCGATACCCTGGCCTATAGTGCCAGTGCCTTGAGCTTTATGCTGGAAGGGTTGAAGAAACCGGTGATCTTTACCGGATCGCAACTTCCTATTGGCGCAGTACGATCAGATGCCAGCCAGAACCTGATTGCTGCCTTGCAGATTGCCTCTACCGGGAAAGATCAGCCTCCGGTAAAAGAGGTATGCGTATACTTTGACTACTTCCTTTACCGGGGAAACAGATGTAAGAAGGTTGAAAGTGTGCACTTCGATGCCTTCAAATCGGAAAACTACCCGCCACTGGCGGAGGCTGGCATCAACATTGAATATAACCACACCGCCCTGCACACCGACTGGGTGGCGGATAAGTTTAGGGTGCATAAACTGAGACCTGTTCATCTGGCATTGATAAAGCTTTTTCCAGGTATGGACCAGGCCCAACTGGAGCACGTACTTCAGGCTCCGGGACTGGAGGGGGTGGTACTGGAAACCTTCGGATCAGGTAACGCACCGACCACAGATGGGTTCATTCAATCAATCGAAAGTGCTATTGATCGTGGAATCATTTTCTTCAATGTTTCCCAGTGCAGTGGGGGACGGGTGATTCAGGGACGGTACAAAACCAGCAGGTATTTAAAGCAGGCGGGAGTGATCAGCGGGCTGGACATAACCCCCGAAGCTGCCATCACAAAAATGCAGTTTCTGTTCAGTAAATACCATAATACGGCCCAAATTTCCACTTATTTGGGTACTCAGATAAGGGGTGAAATGAGCCATTGAAAAAATACTTTAAAATTTGCATAAAGTGTTTTTTATTAATTTATTTGTGTCTATTGCTTTAAAAAAGGAGAGGTGACCGAGTGGTCGAAGGTGCTCGCCTGGAAAGTGAGTGTGCCCCACAAGGGTACCGGGGGTTCGAATCCCTTCCTCTCCGCTTCTCAGCGATGAAAGTCAAACTATATTTATTCGTTAATAACTACTGAAGATTAATATTGAAACTATGAAAAAGTTATTCGCATTACTAATGCTTACCGGGTTCCTGGCCTTGGGTTACACAGAATACGCTTACGCTCAAGCCTCAACTGATACCGAGCTCGTAGCTCCTGATGACAACCGAACCTTCCACCAAAAGGTGAAGGAGAAGTTTATTGAAGGGGGTTGGGTATTTATGGGTATCGTACTGCTGTGTCTGATCCTGGGACTGGCCATTGCCATTGAAAGGATCATCACCCTGAACCTGGCAACTACAAATACCAACAAACTACTGTCCAAAGTCGAAAATGCCCTGGAAACGGGTGGGGTTGAAGCGGCCAAAGAGGTGACCAAAAGCACCAAAGGCCCGGTAGCTTCCATATTTACCCAGGGCTTGATGCGCTCATCCGAGGGAATAGAAATGGTGGAGAAATCAATTATTTCCTATGGATCGGTAGAGATGGGAAGACTTGAAAAAGGATTGGTATGGGTACAGTTATTCATCGCCCTGGCACCGATGCTTGGGTTCATGGGAACGGTACTTGGTATGATCAGTGCATTTGACGCTATTGAAGCGGCCGGAGATATCTCTCCTTCACTGGTGGCCGCCGGTATTAAGCAGGCCCTTTTGACAACGGTAGCTGGTTTGATAGTAGCGGTAATTTTGCAATTATTCTACAACTACTGCGTTTCTAAAATAGATGGATTGGTCAACAGCATGGAAGATGCTTCCATTTCGTTGGTTGATTTATTGGTAAAACACAAAAGCTAAACTGCGAATAATGGAATCAGGATTAATTAACATAGGTCTAATGATCACCTATGCTTTAATAGGTATCGCAGTCATTTCCGTTATTGTGCTGCCTCTTATTAAAGCAATAGACAATCCCAAAACCCTGGTAGGGACTGCTATCGGGTTGGGAGTTTTACTGGTAGTTTTCGGGATATCATATGCCATATCAGGCGATGAAGTACTTCCCAGATACGTATCTCAGGGAGTAGGTCCCGGTATCTCTAAAATCGTTGGAGGACTACTTACCACCATGTATCTACTGTTTGGAGCAGCGATCGTGGGTATCTTATATACGGAAATTTCCAAAGCATTTAAATAATGGCACGAAGTTCACTTAGAGGAAAGAATGAGATCAATGCCGGGTCAATGGCAGACATTGCCTTCCTGTTGTTGATATTCTTTCTGGTAACTACCACATTCCCCAATGACCGGGGAATCTTATTTACTCTGCCACCGAAACCGGACCCCAACCAACCGCCACCTGACATCACCAAGAACGACCGGAATATATTTAAGATTTTGGTTAATTCGAACGATCAGTTGCTGGTGGAGGATGAACCGTTGGAAAATGTATTCCTGATAAAAGACATGGTTAAGGAATTCGTTCTTAACAATGGCAGGAATCCAAATCTGTCGGATAATCCGGAAGAGGCAGTAGTTTCGTTTAAAACAGACCGCGGTAGCAGCTACGAGATATTCATAGATATACTGGATCAACTGGATGCTGCCTATAATGAAATGTATGGTGAAAGGGTCGGAATGACCGGAGACGAATTTCGCGAATTGCGGAACACCGTCAACAAGACGCCTGAGCAGCGAGCACAATATGACAAAGCTAGGGGAATTGAGAGCAAGGGTGCCAAGCCAACCTTTCCCAAGAACATTTCAATTGCGGAACCAAGTAAAGTAGGAGGTTGATATGTCGAAATTTGCAAAGAAAACCAAGGCATCCCAGGATATCCCTACCGCGGCATTGCCGGATATTATTTTCATGCTGTTGTTCTTCTTTATGGTTACCACTGTATTGAGGGAGACAGATATTCTGGTAAAGCAGACATTACCCAGGGCTACTCAACTCAGTAAGTTGGAAAAGAAATCACTGGTAAGCCATATTTACATAGGCAAACCAAAGAAAACCAATTTATACGGTACAGAGCCCAGAATACAGGTAAACGATGTACTGATCGAGCCTAAGGATATTGTCCTGTGGGTACAGCAAGAGAAAGACAAGCTGGAGGAAGTTGAGCGCGATGCCATTACCATAAGCCTCAAAATTGATGAGGAGGCTAAAATGGGCATTATTTCAGACGTTCAGCAACAGCTGCGAGAAGCCAACGCCAGAAAGATCATGTACGCTACTCCAGAGCGTATAGATGAAACTGCTGGCGGATAGGAGTTATTTAACGAATAACTATAAGTCCCGTTTCCGACGGGACTTTTTTTGTGGCGTTTTTGATGCTCCTCTTCCCATGCCCCATGCTCTCTGCCCTATGCTCAAAAATACAGCCAAAGCAGCATCAGGAATACCACCGTCAAATAGATCCAGGTTACCGGGAATCCTATTTTGAAGAAATCCTTGTAGTTATAACCTCCGGGGCCATATACCATAAGGTTCGTTTGGTAGCCAACAGGAGTGGAAAAGGCGGCCGAGGCGGCAAATGCAATTCCCAGGTAGAGCGCATGGCTATCGATGGGCAGGGTTTCGCTTAGCGCCAGGGCGATGGGAAATGTTACAGACACGGCACCTACGTTGGATATAAAGGAGGTCAGCAAGGTAGTGACAACCAAAAGTGCCGCCAGAATAGCTTCGTCGCCCCATTCGTAAAAATACGCTATCAGTGAACCGGCAATTAAATCTCCCGCTCCCGATTTCACCACCGCCGTTCCCATAGCCAAAGAGAACACCAGGATTGCCAGCAGGTTTAGATCAATCTCCCGTTTTACATCCTGCATTGAGATCATGTTAAACCCGGCCATCAATGCAAAAACTATTAGTAGTGAGAGCAGCAATGAAAATTTGCCGGTGATCAACAATATCAAAGCTACCAATCCCATTACAGAAATAGCCAAAACCTGGTTTTTAGCGGGCTTTCTCATTTCCCGTAGTTGAGATATCACGAATAGGTCCCGGTACAGGTCAACCTGGTTTTCAAACTTGGTTCCTGCAAAGACCAGCAGCAGATCACCTGCATGAAGTACCTGGTCACCAATTTTGCCACTTAATCTTTCGCCATTGCGATGCATGGCCACAATGGCGGCGTTATAGCGGTTGCGAAAATCAGAGTCCTGAATCTTTTTTCCTATCAGGTTGGAATGATTACCCACAACCAGTTCAATCAGCTTATGTTGTTGATGCTTCAGGGCCGAGGCCGTAGCGGGGAGCATTAACCCGGGGTTACCGGTAACCAGATCTGTAATTTGCTGGGTATTCCCGGCAAAGATCAGGATATCCCCCGGTTGGATGACTTCATCGGGTTCCACCGGCGTAATAAGATCATCACCCCGGATTATTTCCACCAGGTAGGCCCCGGTAAGATTCCGAAGTCCTCCTTCGGTGATAGTATTGCCAATTAAAGGGGAATTCTCGGTAAGGCAGGTTTCTACCAGGTATTCCCGGCGGTTTTTGTTAAACTCTTCCAGCAAGTGCGATTTTTCGGGGAGCAACCGGTAACCTATGACGGCGATGAATGCCACTACTATTATTGTTACTGCAATACCGATGTAAAAGATAGACAGGGTGTCCAGCGCATCCAGCCCATTGCGAATCAGAAACCCGTTGAGTACCAGGGTGGTCGATGTCCCGATCAGAGTGATCATACCACCGCAAATGGTGGCATATGAAAGTGGGATCAGCAGTTTGGAAGGTGCGACATTGTTTTTTCTACCCCAGTTGAAAACATAAGGGGTCATGGCGGCCACTACCGGAGTATTGTTCATTACAGAGCTTACTAATGCCACTTTGGCCATCATAGCCAGCAGGAAGCCCTGATAGCTTTTGATGTTTTGATAAACCCTGTCGAATAGTCGCTCTATGTCAAAATTCTTTCTGATGCCTGCGGTGAGTAGTATTAATAACAGGATACTAATAATAGACTGGTTGGATAATCCATCCAATAATTCGGGAACTGAGAGTACACCGGTGAGTACAAATACCAGGTTGGCCAATAACAAGGTGATAGGCGGCCTCAGGATTTGCTTGTAGATCAACACAAAGGAAATTACAATTATGCCAATTACCAGGTAGGCTTGTAAGTCTTGGGGGATCATTCTAACTTAGTATCAAGTTGACCGGCAAATATATCATAGTCGCATCATTATACACCAAAACTAGCGGTCAAATAGCACATTTATGGTCAGATTGAATCTTCCGGAGTATCCGGTTAAAACTAAATACCAGGAAGGTCAGCAGTTGATCTACGATCAAATCAGGAAGAAATATGTATTACTGACACCTGAAGAATGGGTGAGGCAGCATTTTATCAATTACCTTATAGATAACCTGGGTTATCCACGGTCCCTGATCAAGGTGGAAAGTGGAATATCGGTTAACAAATTAAGTAAACGGACCGATATAGTGGTCTACGATAAAGAAATCAAACCCCACTTGTTGGTAGAATGTAAAGCGGCAAATGTGGATCTGAATGAAAAGGCCTTCAACCAACTGTCAATTTACAACAGGACCTTAAAGGCCAACTATCTAATTATCACCAATGGATTAAAGCATTATTGTTGCAGCATGAATTACGTTGCAAACAGTTACCAGTTTCAGGAAAGCATGCCCACTTATGCACCGGGTGCTTAAGCAAATGACCAATCTTAAATGAACAAATGACAAGTAAACCACCAGCTGCAAATCCCCAAATCCCTAGTACCCTAGTGCCTTAGTTCCCTAGTGCCTTAGTGCCCTATACTTCTGTCCTATACCAATACCTGCTGATGGTAAGGCAGGTCAAAAGCCTGTGCCACCCCCTCATAAACGATTTGGCCATTTACAATATTCAACCCTTTCCTCAGTTCTTCATTGCTGCGGCATGCTTCTTGCCAACCCTTGTTGGCCAGCTGCAGGGCGTAAGGCAGGGTGGCATTGGTCAGTGCCAGGGTAGAGGTATAAGGAACGGCTCCCGGCATGTTAGCCACGCAGTAATGCAGGATGTCATCAATAATATAAGTGGGGTTTTCATGGGTGGTGGGTTGGCAGGTCTCAATACAACCGCCCTGATCTACCGCAACGTCTACCACTACGGTTCCGGGACGCATTAGCTTAAGCATATCTCTGGTGACCAGGTGAGGCGCTTTAGCTCCGGGAATTAGCACCGCTCCAATTACCAAATCGTGGGAGCTTAAAAGGTCTTTGATATTGAACTCAGATGACATATAAGTATTTACATTGGCGGGCATTATGTCAGCCAGGTATCGCAGTCTGGGCAGACTGATGTCGAGTATGGTGACATCCGCTCCCAGTCCGGCGGCCATTTTAGCTGCCTGAGTACCAACTACTCCGCCACCCAGGATCATCACCTTGGCCGGCCGCACTCCAGGGACACCACCCAGTAAAATACCTCTGCCACCGGAGGGTTTCTCTAAATATTTAGCCCCTTCCTGTACCGCCATACGGCCTGCTACTTCCGACATAGGGACTAATAATGGCAATGAGCCATCTTCTTTCTCCACAGTTTCATAGGCCAGGCAAACGGCACCACTTTTAATCATGGCTTCGGTAAGTGGCCGGTAGGAGGCAAAGTGAAAATAAGTAAACAGCAACTGTTCGGATTTTACCAGTTGATATTCCTCTGCGATAGGTTCTTTCACCTTCATGATCATTTCGGCAGTGTCATACACCGATTTAATATCGGGAAGGATACTTGCCCCGGCACTTCCGTACATATCGTCACTAAACCCGCTTTCCACTCCGGCTGATGATTGTACAAAGACCTGGTGCCCGTGTTTAACGAACTCCCTGACACCACCGGGGGTGATGGCCACCCGGTTTTCGTTATTCTTTATTTCTTTTGGAACTCCTAGAATCATAGGTTTTGATTGTTTGCGGATAGCAAATATAGACAAATTAGCACTTAAGAATTAAGAATTATACGGATTGAGGATTCCGTTTCAGGTTTAGCTATATCATGAGCTGGAATCCACCGAGATTCAAGCAGCCATGGGTCTAACTAAGCAAACGTACTACTAAAAGCTGATTTTTGAGGGTGCCTCTTTTACCACACTGGATTGTTCCTGCTTGGGAACCACATTAGAAGTGAGGTAAATTTGATGTCGGGGTTGTGTAAGGTCGTTGCTGAGAATATGCGCACCGTAGGTTTGCTCACCCAGTGTTTTTGGTGAAAAGACCAATTCCAGTTTTCCCTGGCTATTAGGCTCCACCACCGAAATACCTCCGGGTAGTAAACTGAGGCAGCGACAACTGGATTGAATCCCTTTAATTTCAAGCGTACTATTCCCGTTGTTACGGATCAATATTTTCACCGGTACGCTACTTCCCAGTTGCACTTTTCCAAGTTGAATATGTTGTTTGACAATATCCATCTTTGCGGAATTAGCCAACTCTTCCTGTGTGAAAAGAGGAGTTAACTCGGTTGACTTTACCGCAGTTCCTTTAATATAGAGCACTTGTGTAGGCTTGGAGGCATTGGATGTTATGGTAATGCTTTTGTGAAATCCACCAGGCCTGTTCTTGCTGTTGTACGATGCTTTTACATGACCACTTTTGCCCGGCAGCACAGGTTCCTTGGTCCATGAGGGAGTGGTGCACCCGCAGGAAGCTTTTACCGATGACAGGATCAAAGGTTGATCACCTGTATTGGTGAAAGTGAACTCGTATTCCGCTACCGTGCCCTCCGCTATTTCTCCAAAGTCATAGGTGGTTTTCTGAAAATCCATCAATGCCTGCGAGTATGCAAGGTTTGGGGCCACTGCTACCAAAACAAATATGGCAATAAGGAATTTTAGGTACATGTGGTATCTAATTCAAGCACTGGAACAAATATAGGCCAAATAAAGCAAAGATTTCCGGTAAAGTATCCCGCTATCTTACATGATACATACCTTTTGCCCTCTTTGAAATGAGCTGGTTTTTGCGTAATTTTGGGTGCCTTTCCTGGAGGTTTATTGTAAATAATTTATACCGAATTCTGTTTTATTGACTAGCACCAAGTCCATACTGAAAACCAGCGCTGCAATAGAGGAGATGTTGCAAGATTATCGCATCTGTTGTGAAAGCCGCGAGGCGAGTTTGTTGGGCAGGAAAGAGGTTTTTATGGGTAAGGCAAAATTTGGAATATTCGGCGATGGCAAAGAATTACCACAGATAGCCATGGCCAAAGCCTTCAAACCCGGCGATGTGCGGTCGGGTTACTATCGCGATCAGACCTTCATGCTCTCACTGGGAGAGCTTAATCTGGAACAATACTTTGCGCAATTATACGCGCATACCGACGTGGATGCTGATCCGGCCAGTGCCGGCAGGTTGATGAATGGTCACTTTGCCACCAGGGCCTTGGACCAAAAAGGACATTGGAAGGATTTAGCCGGGTTAAATTATGCCATATCCGATGTTTCCCCAACTGCTGGTCAAATACCTCGGATCGTGGGGTTGGGCTATGCGTCGAAGCTCTACCGTAATAACCCGCAGTTACACCAGCAGAATCAGTTTTCCAATAAGGGAAATGAGGTGGTCTTTGGGACCATTGGAAATGCCGCAACCTCCGAAGGGATGTTTCTGGAAGCGATCAATGCCATGGGTGTGCTTCAGATTCCGGTAGTAATGGCCATTTGGGATGATGAATACGGTATATCAGTTCCTAACAAATACCACACTACCAAGGGAGATATTTCCGAAGTGTTAAAAGGGTTCCAGAGGACTGAAACTGAAGAAGGTTTTGAGATATTTAAAGTAAAAGGATGGGACTATCAGCAATTGTGTAACACCTTTGAACGGGCTGCGAAGATCTCCAGAAAATACCATGTGCCCACCCTGGTGCATGTCACCGAATTAACTCAGCCTCAAGGACACAGTACTTCCGGGTCCCATGAAAGATATAAGTCAGAAGAACGTTTACAATGGGAACGTAAACACGATTGTATTCTAAAGTTCAGGGAGTGGCTTTTAAAGGAAGAATATGCTACCGCAACGGAATTGGACAGCATTGAATCAGAGGCCAAGGCCGCAGCCAAGGCGGCAAAGAATGCTGCCTGGAGGGCATTTAATGAGTCGATGAAACCCGACCTGCATGAAGCTATTGCTATCCTGGATAAGGCCATTCTGCAAAGCAGTTATAAAAATGCACTGACCGACCTTAAAAAAGAACTGGTCACTACCATCAATCCGCTGCGTCAGGATGTAATCAGTTGCCTGAAGAAAGCATTAAGACATATGCGCAATGAGCGCATAGCCGTAAAAAAGGAAGCGGTAGCCTGGATCAATCGCACTTCCCGGGAAAACCAACAGCGATACTCATCGCACCTGTACAGTGAATCCAGCGCCAGTGCACTGAAAGTTAAAGCTATAAAGCCCAAGTACTCCACAGAAAAGAAGATGGTAGACGGCCGAAAAGTGCTACAGGCTTGTTTTGATCAGGCTTTATCCAGAGATCCTTCGATCTTTGCATTTGGTGAAGATGTGGGCCTTATTGGAGATGTAAATCAGGCATTTGCCGGTTTGCAGGACAAACATGGGGAACTTCGGGTAACTGATACCGGCATCAGGGAAATCACCATAATTGGCCAGGGTATTGGTGCCGCCATGAGAGGCTTGCGTCCTATCGCAGAGATACAATATCTCGATTACCTGGTTTATGCATTGGCCACTATTACTGATGATTTGTCGACATTACAATATCGCACCCGGGGGGGACAGAAAGCCCCTTTGATTATCCGTACCAGGGGACATCGGCTGGAAGGTATGTGGCACGCAGGTTCGCCAATATCAATGATTCTGGGCAGCATGAGAGGGATTTACCTTTTGGTACCCCGGAATATGACTCAGGCTGCCGGTTTCTATAATACCCTGCTGCAATCGGATGATACAGCACTGGTAATTGAATGTCTGAACGGTTATCGACTAAAGGAACAAATGCCCGACAATGTGGGAGAGTTCACGGTGCCATTAGGTGTGCCGGAAGTGATCAGGGAAGGAACGGACGTTACCGTAGTCACCTATGGTTCTATGTGTCGTATTGTGATGGAGGCAGCCAGGCAATTACAGGAAGTGGGAATATCTGTCGAAGTAATCGATGTACAGACCTTATTACCGTTTGACGTTTCTCATTCCATCGTGGAATCGATCCGGAAGACCAGCCGGGTACTGTTCGCTGACGAAGATGTTCCAGGAGGAGGAAGTGCTTACATGATGCAGCAGGTGATTGAAGGGCAGGGTGCCTACAAATATCTGGATTCGGAACCCGTAACACTGAGTGGTAAAGAGCACCGGCCAGCCTACGGTTCGGATGGAGACTATTTTTCCAAGCCCAATGTGGAGTCCGTGTTTGATAAGGTTTACGCCATGATGTCAGAAGTTGACCCGATTGCCTTTCCGGATCTTTACCGGTAATTTTTACTGGCCTACTATAAAATCCTCACTCTCAACAATGTTGCTGGTATTCAGCGCCCTGTCTTTGATCTGAATGCGTAATTGTAGGGTGTCATTACCGAATAGCGGCAAAAAACCACTGGAGATCATGCTGTAACTTAAGCTTCCTGCTAACGGCCGTTCAAATTCAGCAGTATTAAGGGGAGGGTACCTGCCATCAAAGGTGATACAGCTAAAGGGGCCAAATTCCCTGCGCCAATCAAATTCCTGGTAAGATCCATCTCGTTTCAGGAAAAAGTCCACCTCAATGTTAAAGCTGTTTTGGTTGATTTCTACGTAAACGGTATCATTAATTTCATCCCCGGTTACATCTATATCGGTAACAAAATCACAGACATTAAAATCTGCAGGTGCTTCAGGGTCACCAAAAAGGATAAAATCTCCCTGGGAGTTTTTAGGGTAGTTCAGCGGTTGAAAAGGTGGATCATTTTCCGAACCCATCAAACCCAGGTCTCCATCACCGTCCTGGAATCCAATAGAAACAATCAGCGAATCAAAGCCACTGGGACCAGGAGCATACCGCACCGATTCGAAAGTAATGGAGGGTGTGGTGGGGAGTTCAGGGGGTTTCTCGCAGCTAAAGATTGCCAGACCCAGAACCAAGGAAAGTAAATACTGGAGTTGTTTCAACTTTGAATCAAATGAGATGACATCCCGAATTTAGCAAATACATAGCGGAGTAATTTTTAAATTTACTATTTTTTAACAAATCTTCCGCCATCTTATAACGAATGGGAATTCCAAATGGTTTACTTAATAGCGTTTTAAACCTTGACGATAAAGACTTTGAGCGGGTTGCTTTGGAGGTTTTTGAGTTTCAGGCTAGAGAGAACAAGGTTTACCAAGAATACATCAAGTGCCTGGGAATTGACGTGGAAACCGTCAAATCCCTGGTTGAAATTCCTTTTATACCAATAGCACTTTTTAAATCCAAGAAAATTGTAACCGGATCCTGGCCTTCTAAAGCCGTATTTACCAGCAGTGGCACCGGTGCCAGCGGTGCCAGCAAACACCATATCCGAAGTTTGAAGCATTATGAAGATGTTTCACTTAGGATATTTAAAAAATTTTATGGTAGCCCTGAAGATTACCATATTATGGCTTTATTGCCATCGTACCTGGACCGCAGCGGTTCTTCCCTGGTACACATGGTTTCTCATCTCATAGAGGAGTCCGGGTCAGCGCATTCCGGATTTTACCTGAGGAATTATCAACAACTAACCGACCAATTGCGGGCGTTAAGTGATACTAGCGATAGGAAGATCATGTTGTGGGGAGTATCATTTGCCCTGATGGACCTGGCCGAGAGAGGTCCTTTGGACCTTTCGGAAGCAGTAATAATCGAAACCGGAGGAATGAAGGGCCAACGAAAGGAGATGATTCGGGAGGAGCTCCATCAAATATTGCTTCGGGCATTCGGTGGCACCGAGATTCAATCGGAATATGGCATGGCGGAGTTGACCTCTCAGGCCTATACGGTATCGGGCCGGTTTCATCCTCCGTCCTGGATGAAGGTAATGGTAAGAGATATCAATGACCCTTTTCATCAATTGTCACCCGGCAAAGTTGGCGGTTTGAACCTGGTCGATTTGGCAAATATTGACAGTTGTGCCTTCATTGAAACACAAGACCTGGGTGAGGTTGATGAATCAGGAACTTTTCAGGTACTGGGTAGGATAGACAACTCAGATGCCAGGGGATGTAATTTGTTAGTTATAAGTGATGTGTGATAAGTTATAAGTGGATACCAGTAACCCATAACCTAAAACGGATGTCTACTCAAGAGCGTACTTCTGCACATCTTTGACATCGATTTCCGAACCACACATGATTACCAGGCGCTCCACCACATTGCGTAGTTCCCGGATATTGCCTGTCCATGGTTGTTTCTGAAGCTCCTTGATGGCTCCATCGGTAATGGACTTTTTCGATGAACCGTATTCCCCGGCTATATCCTGTAAGAACTTATCGACCAGTAACGGAATATCTTCTTTTCTCTGAGATAACGGCGGCACCTGAATTAATATTACACTGAGCCGGTGGTACAGATCTTCCCTAAACTGCTTTTCCTCTATTTCTTTTTTCAGGTCCTTATTGGTAGCGGCTACCACCCGCACATTGACCTTTATTTCCTTGTCACCCCCAACCCTGGATATCTTGTTTTCCTGTAAAGCCCTCAGTACTTTGGCCTGGGCAGAAAGGCTCATGTCTCCAATTTCATCTAAAAACAGGGTGCCCCCGTTGGCTTGCTCGAATTTGCCCCGCCTTTGTTTGACGGCCGAGGTAAACGCTCCTTTTTCGTGTCCAAAAAGTTCACTTTCAATCAATTCCGCGGGTATAGCAGCGCAGTTAACCTCCACCAAAGGTCCGGATGATCGATTGCTTTTTTGATGTATCCATTTGGCAACCAGTTCTTTGCCTGTTCCATTTGCTCCCTGGATCAAAACCCGGGCCTCAGTGGGCGCCACTTTATCGATAGTTTCTTTTACCTGTAAAATGGCTTTGGATTCACCAATGATGTCAAAAGTTTTGGAAACTCTTTTCTTCAAAACCTTGGTTTCGGTTACCAGGGTGGATTGATCGAGGGCGTTTCTAACCGTAAGTAACAATCGGTTTAAGTCCGGTGGCTTCTGTATAAAATCAAAAGCCCCCTTTTTGGTAGCCTCAACTGCTGTTTCTATGGTGCCATGTGCGGAAACCATAATGAACGGGGTATCCTTGCCCATACTGTGTGATTTCTCCAGCACCTGTATGCCGTCCATTTTGGGCATTTTTACATCGCATAATACGGCGTCAAAATCATTGCTACCCAGTAGTTCCAGCCCTATTTCGCCATCTTCTGCTTCTTCTACCTGGTATTTCTCGTATTCCAGGATTTCCCGCAGGGTACTGCGAATGCTCTTTTCGTCGTCGATTATTAGTATTTTGGCCATACCTGAGTATTATAAAAAATGCAAGCCTGTAAGCCGGATTCCGTATCACTCTTTTGGAGTGATTCTTATCATTTATCTGGGGTACACATCACTGTGTACCTCTAGCGACCTACCCGCTGCTCCCGTTAAGGATGGACGAGCAACCCATTATTGCACCAAGGCGCA
The DNA here is from genome assembly GCA_030430675.1 of Bacteroidia bacterium. Taxonomy (GTDB): domain Bacteria; phylum Bacteroidota; class Bacteroidia; order Cytophagales; family Cyclobacteriaceae; genus SZUA-3. Next base: position 18,789 of record JAUIKU010000056.1, read on the forward strand.
ATAGAGCAGTTTATTCGGTCTTTCAACCCGTAAGGTTTACCCTGCCCCTGACGTCACCGTTAGGGCGGTGAGCTCTTACCCCACCATTTCACCCTTACCCGGTGGAATTCCCAAAGGGATCCCGCACGGGCGGTATATTTTCTGTGGCACTATCTGTTCACACGGTTAAGTGTGACCTTCCTGTTAGGAAGTACGGTGCTCTGTGTTGTCCGGACTTTCCTCCCCCGAATACCCGGGAGCGATAAGACGGCTTGCATTCGTGTTAATTTACAAATTCCTACTAATGTACGACAACCAATGACCAATCGTTACCCTGTACCGGTCAGAATTTTAAAAAATGGAACTTGAAACCGTCTACCCGGTTATATTCCAAAGCAGGCGCCGGCAGGTGGATCATATCCACGATATATATCATGGTATTGAGAAACTTGCTGTCACCCGACAAGTAACTCAAGTCAAAATCGATGGCCAAATAGTACTGGCGGTATGCATCATATCCTGCTGCTTGGTTCTCATTATCCAATGCATAGATCATATTGTTGGCTCCATAACCAAATGCCACATTGAGCCATTTGGGAAATTTGGAACTGCTGGGCAGGAAAGCATATATATCCGTGCTTAACCAATAGGTTTGCCCGTTGTAGTCTTTGATAAACTCCTCGTGCAATCCACTTCCCAGTACCTGCGGCCGCTCCTCCGCCAAACTGCTTGGAGAGAAACTAAATTTTGGTTTGAAGCGGGCCTGATCCCATATCATGTACTGTGCCATGGCAGTTCCGGAGCCCAGTGCATTGGCCATCAAATCGCCCCAGGAGGCTCCGTATTGCTCGGAGAAACCGTCCAGAACTTCAATCGGTGCCATGATCAGAAAACCCATCATACCCCCCCACAAATTTGCTTTCTTGCGACTCATACCAGCGTGCTTGAACAAATGTATACTGGCCTGGCTTATCTGATATGCCGAATAGAAATGACCCACTTTATCCAATTGTTTCCATTGGGCGTTGTCGTTAAAAAAATGAAATTCAGTACGTGAATGTTCCTGGTACCAGGTCTGGTTGAGCCCATATAGGGTCAGACCGTAAGCTGCGGCGGCGGCGATAGCTATATTGCGTGTTCGCTTGCCCGATGCATTGGTATTGGAGGAATCCCCTGCTTCCTGGGCGGAAAGTGGTTGGCTGAAGAGAATGAAAAAGCCAGCTAAACTACTTAATATCAGCCGCTTCAGTGCCAACCGTAGATTTGGTGTTGAGCGAAACATCCTGTTGACCAGAAGTTTTATCCTTGCGACTGAAAAGTTCATTAATGCTGTTAAAGGTCTGGGTATGTATCAGGCTGAAACCCGCTGAGGTTGTGCTGGTATTCTCAATACCTGAATTTAGTGAATTATAAGTATTTCTATTGTACATCTTTGCCCGGAATTTGCCATCCGGTGACAACAGGTATTCCAGTGTCCAGTCACCGGCCACACTACTGAAGTCATTGCTGCTTTCTACCGTATTGGTAAAACCACCCTCCCTGGTGACCCTTAGCCTTCCGTCCAGGAAAGTGTAGCTCAGACGCAATTGAAAGGTATTTAGCGCTTCCTGATCCAATCCATTGAGATCTACATCAATTTCCAGGTTCTCGTCTACCTGTGAGAACCAGTAGCTCAATTGATTCGAGAGCAGTTCGCTTACGCTACCACTTAAAGCACCTCCCTGCCCCAGGCTAAGGTCGTCGGGAGGAGAAAACTGGCGTAGTATGATTAAACTGAAAACCTGTCTGTTTAGCGCCTGCTCATCGCTTTTAATTTCCTGTATTCGTTGGGTAATTTCCGGATCTACCGTTTGATTGGGCCCCAGATAAATATCAAAATCGATTTCCGGACTGAGCAACCTGCCCTGTAGATCGAGCTCAACAATCGCTGGATAACGTCCTCGGGCCAGGGTTTCGGATTGATCGGCAAACAGGGGAGATACATCAGCTGATTGTTCATAGGTGGCCTGAATATCCAGTATCCCCTCATAGGGATCTCCGTACCAGGAAATTCGGCTGTCGGGCAGAATGTTGAAATCCTTGTTTATAATATTGTACAGGGTGAAGTTATAACCACCTTCCTGGATGACATACTCTCCAAACATATTGAAATCACCCTGGGTATCGATCAGCATATTCAAATGCCCATTTCCGCGGCCTCTAATGATATCACCGGCCTGAAGGTCAAAAATGATCTCAATATAGGCATCAGGTGTTAAGTCCAGGTCAAAATCGAGATTGATCCCCGATGCCTTTACCCGTTTAATTTCAGGCTCATCAAAACCTATTTGTACTGAGTCATTAAAGCTGACAAAACTGATATAGTCTTTTTGTTCGACATCGGTAGTTTCATTTATAGGGATAAATATTCGGGACCCTTTTTCCGAAACTGCGGTGGCTTTGACCCTGAAATTATCCAGAGGACCTTCGAATTTAATGTCCCCGGTCACAATAGCGGTGCCGTAGTACAGGCTGCCCGGCTCATTTTGAGTATTTAGAACCATGAAATTTGACAGGTCACCCGATAAATCAAGGGCCAGGTTCTTGAACCCGGAGTGCAGCAGTCCACCATTGATAGTGGCGCTGTTGCCGTTTTCATCAACCAATGATCCGTTGTTAATGCCAAAGGAGTTATCCGTGAACTGCACCGGTCCCTGGTAACTATAGACAGTGTTCAGATAGTTGACCATAAACTGGCCGTTGTCAATTTCAATGGTCCCGGCCAGTTTTGGGCTCTTAAAGGTACCTCTGATGGTCAGATCGCCATTGATCTGGCCTTTCAGGTCAGAAAATGTCTGGTCCACAAATGGTTCCACCAGATGCAGATTGGCCTGGTTGAGATTGGCCAGCAAGTTGAGTTGTTGTTCGGTTTTTGGGGTGTAGGTGCCTTTGATATCCAGGATTTTCTGACGTTCACGCACTGCGCTTAAGCCAATATCAAAATATTTTTCCACATAGTTCCAGGACGATCTTCCGGTAATATCTCCCACCAGAAATCTTCCAATCTGAAATCCATCAATGTTCAGTCCGCTGTTGATCAACGGGGTACCATAAAGGTTCTGAAATTCAATATTGGCATTTAATTCACCCTCTAACTTGTATTTTAAAATAGGGTTGAGGTTGTTCACCTCGAATTCATTGAATTCCACCAGCAGTGTTTTAGAACTGTCATGAGAGATCAAGCCGTTCACGGTAATACTTTGCTGGTTGTGAAACAGAGTGACACTCTTGAAATCAAATTCGCCATTGCTGATAGAGATCTGGTTATCCGGTGCGATACGCCATTGTTGGTTCAGTGCCTGGAAGTCGGAATTGTTAAAATGCAATACCGACTTGTCCTTCAGGAATTCCAGCTGGCCCCCAATCATGGCCTTGTTTTCCGGGTAATCCTTGACCTGGATTTTGGTTTCAAAATCGATATGATCATTGTTCCAAATAGCTTCAAATGAAAAATCGGTGGTAGTGGCCAGCGTTCCGATCACCTGTTCTTCCGAATGGACGTAAGCCATTGCCAGCACATTGGTACTGTCACTGATCTTGGAGGTATTGAAATCCAAGGATACGTCGTGCAGGGTATTGTTCTTGTATTGCAAGATATTGATCTCACTATTTGCCGCCAGGATGGAAGTAAAACCATGCCTGAAATAGCCTTCTACCGGGGTGTTTTCAGATATAGTGAGATTGGGTTCTATCAACCCCAGGATGGGATTGACATCTTTCAACATACCGTCAAAATCGATACGGTATTTGTTGTGTGCCTGTGATTGTTTATTTTGATAATAGTTCCTCAGACCTTCCTTGTCATTGATCAGGTTTAGTTTATATTCGTAAATAAGCCTGTTGAGATCGCTGAATAAGTCACTAAATTCAAAATCGCCCTGGGCGTTAAGATCGAAACGATCGCTTATCATGGCCACTCTTCTTTCATTGGCTTTCTTTTGAGAAACCATTTCCAGTTGTTCCATATCTACCGACTGGCCGTCATAGGTGAAACGTGTATCCCTGAGATTGGCAAACCCAACCATTTCATCCAGTGTCAGGCCGGTGAAATCCAAATCCAGATAGGTGCTCAGGGTGGCCTCTTTTTCCGTT
>JAUIKU010000307.1 GCA_030430675.1 Bacteroidia bacterium
CCCACGATAGAAAAAGGTGGGGCCATAGGTGTCTTCGTCGTCCATCGTGGCCAAAGTGATGCGTTCTTCATCTGCTTTGGTTTTTGCGCTGTCCCCGAAAATTCTTGGGGTGGCGGTCATATACAGGCGTTTTTCACCACCAATCACTTCGTCGTTATGAACCCGAACAAAGTTACTTTCCGCCTGCCCATCTAAGGTAGCGCCTGTGGTTCTATGGGCTTCATCACAGATAATCAGGTCAAATCGGGGCATCTTGTGGTTCAGCTGTGCATCTGAAACCACCCCGATGGATTGATAGGTGGCAAACACCACAGTCATCTTGCCCGATGCAGGATCTGCTACACCTTCGGCCAATTTTGCAGCATCAGTCGTCGCAGGAAAGGCAAGATCCAGCACTGAAATTTCAGCTACATCTTCCTTGCTGGCACGGCGTTTGCCCACTTGGGTGTCCGAACAAACAGCAAAAGAACGCAGTGGTGTTGTAGTATCAGTGGTCCATTCCCGAACGGTTTGCGCCATCAAGGCCAGCGATGGAACAAGGAACAAAACCATCCCATCTGCACCAACAATATCCTCAGCAATCTTCAAACTGGTGAATGTCTTCCCGGTGCCGCACGCCATAATCACTTTGCCGCGCGAATGTTCAGAAAATCCTGTACGAACAGCACTAAGTGCTTCGCTTTGATGGGGTCTCAGCTCCTTCTTTGCCGCAAGAACCACCTCGCCCTTTGCAGCAAATTGCGCCCAATCAATGGTAGATGCGCGTAGCTCGCCAAGTCCTATGCGGATAACTGGTCGGTCCAGTCCCAACAACATCGCTTCTGCGCTGCTGCTCCACTCAACCGTGGTGGAATCCATCACAACGCGGCGGATGAACGGGTCTTTGGCTGAAACTGTTAGGAAACCTGATAGGTCAGCTTGTGAAATCCGATGATTTTGGGCGTAGAACTTGCACTGGATGGCCACATAGCCGGGATGGTCACGCAGTTTGGCAACAAGGTCTATGCCTACATCTTTACCCGTCCATCCATTGGCATCAGCATAGTCGGAACCTTCACCGTTGGCCCAATCGGCCCAAGTCCAAACAGCTTCATACTGCTCTCGCTGAACAGGATCTGCGGTCAAAAATGCTGCACAAAGCCGCTCAAAATATGTGCCTTTGTCTCGTTCTGTGGTTGCAGCATCACGGTAAGATTCCAGCAAGTTATCTATGGTGGTCACGATGATACGGCTCCGTTGCTGGTTCAAGTTCAGGCATACTTGAAACCATCATCGTGGGCAAAAGCTACTGTTGGTTGGGATGCCTGATACTGCCACAAGAACCCCTCAAAAATCGCCACACACCAGGATCTCAACATTTTGTGTAGGTTGGTGTAGTAAAACCCATCACCCGGCTTCAAAACCGCTCTCCGTGGGCCTGTCACGCCAAGCAGTGCTCCGTATCCGTGAAGATCCAGATGCTGCCTATCGGCGTGTCGCAAAGTGGGTGTGAACGACATTGAAATCGGCATTTTTATAGGTAATGGTAGTAATATGAATAATTCAGATGGAGGGCTTTAATGTTAAAGTCTGTAACAAAAATCGTTTTTTTAATTAGCCCCACAGTATTATTTTCTGAAACTCTACCTAAATGTCCTGATGACATAAATAAAATTTGGGATGGTTGTATTGGTGTTTTTGAGTTCAACGACAGCACTCTATCTGCCGAATTGAACAGTCCAGGACTAAAGGAATGGAGTATTCAAAGCCTTAGAAATTTTCCTGCTGGTTCAAAGTATGATGGTGAATGGCATAATAATAAGGCAGAAGGTTATGGTGTAATATACTTTGATAATGGTGGAAAGGTAGCGGGGCAATTTAAAAATAATGCTCTCAATGGAGAGGCTACTTTTTTATCATATGAGGGTTCTAAATATGTTGGAAATTATGTTGATAATGATCGTCAGGGTTATGGTGTTTTAACTTATAGTAATGGTGACTTATTTAAGGGCGAATTTTACGGTAATAATATGGTAAAAGGCGTGATGGAATATAATTCTGGTAATGTTTATAAAGGAAATATTTTAAATGATGAATGGCATGGATTAGGCATCATATCTTTAAAGGATGGTCCCACTATATTTACAACATCTCATAGAAATAAACCGCATGGTGTTGCATATATTTTTGAGCCTAGTAAAATATTATTGTGTGAATTTTATTACGGTGAATCGAAAGGCTGCCAAGATAAAACGAGTTTGTCTCTATTGCCAGATTTAACGAATGAGTTTAAAAGTCGGGAGGCATCTGAGAGGAAAAAAATTCAAGAGAAATTGAAAAATCTTGGATATTATAATGGTTCTATTGATGGAATTTGGGGGGGAAATACGCTTAGATCAATATTGGGATTTTATGTTTATGAAAAAGATACTCTTAATGTAGGAGGGGCCTCACATGCTAAAAAGGTAATTGGGGCGATTCTGGATTGAGAATATCCATGATCACTAATAAAAGGCCAGCGCTTTTCTTGTAGCTCTGCGCAAAAATAGGTCTATTTGAGTGGTAAAAAATATTATCTTAGTCTCACACATTTACCACGGTGATATCTATGCACTGGATGGTTACCTAAAGTGCCTGATATTTTGACTTCCGAAAGGTTTTTATTGAATTCAGCACGATAAAGAATGGGAAATTTCTCCCGCGTCGTTGTTATCACACGCAAATTCCATGCAACTTTAAGAATGCCATTAGTGTTGGATGTGATGCGTGTAGGTAAGGGTTCGTTATTGTTGCTGGTTTTGATATACGAGTCAAAAACTGTAATGTTAGCTTCTTTATTTTCCCGCGCAAATAGATACTTACTTGTAACAACTCCCCCGGATCCTCCACCTTTTATATCACAACTAATGATAAATGAATTGGCTGATGCAACAGATGCCATTATCAAAGAAAAAATTACGGTAAGCAATATTCTCATCATTGTTACCTCCCCTTTATTTCAAAAGTTCTTCAATTTCGCGTCTTGCAGATATTTTTGTTCTAAAGTCAAGTGTCTGCTTTTCGTAGGCAATATAGCTTATTATTGATTTTACTGTATTGGGTCCCCAGATTCCATCAATAACTCCATCATAATAATTTTTTTTAGAAAGCTTGTATTGAATTGTTTTGCGATCATCAACGCTTAGATTGTTGAATTCTTCAGTGAGGTTTGGGATCAGAGTTTTACTGGTTTTTAATTCACAGTATTTAGAACTTCCTCTGTTGAACTCACATAGTTTAATTACTTTTCCCTCAAAAAAGTATGCCATTGAATGAGGTTCGCCCTTTATCCGGGAAACTATGAATACACTTCCATCAATCATATTCGCTACTCCTGGACCATTTGCAAAGCCGCTATCAAAGCGCCCACGCCAAGTGTCCCCAGAAGGGAATGTTTTTATTCCTCTCTTTGATAGACCTTTATTGAAAAAATCTCCTTCAAATCGTGATCCGTCAATTAATTTTTCTACTCCGTATCCCTCCGGACGATTATTTACATAATTTCCTTTGTGAAAATAGCCAGTCGCAGAGGTAAATGTCGCCTCTCCATTGACTGCATCATCGGAAAAATTGCCACTAAATTTTCCACCATCTGGCAATATAAGCTCACCAGCTCCACTGGCTTTGTTGGCGATCCACCCGCCTATATAAATTGTGCCAAGGGGAAAATCCTGATGACCATCTTTGAGCCAATGCTTTAATCCTTTTGAAGAGCTTTTATTAGTAATTTCGGCGCTCTCAAATTCAAATTGTCCAATGCAGTTATTCCAGTGCGTAATAACATCATCGGGGCAGTTTGGAATTTCCTTTGCGTTTGCGGCTTGCGATGCCATGAGTGGTAATGCTGTTAGGATAAGTATTAGGTAAAAATTCATATTGTAGACTTTTTAGCATTTCTCGCAGAGGTAAACATATCAGAAATATCGTGGTAAAACAAGACTATGGATTTCGCAATAGAGCTCTATTTCGGCTGGTGTGATAAGTTCTACTTATTTGAATTTCCCCGTTGGCCCAATCACTCCAAGTCCAAACTGTTTCATACTGCTCTCTTTGAACTGGGT
>JAUIKU010000057.1 GCA_030430675.1 Bacteroidia bacterium
AAGGAGGAAGAAATTGACAATCACGGTCAAACTACCATTAAGAAGACTGCCACGCTGGGAGATGGTTCCATTGAGATCAGGATTGGCACCGGATCAGGAGCCGCCAGGATTGCCAACTGAGTAATATATTTTGAGAAATTAGGTACACAGCCGGCGGGCTCTGAAGAGATACTGGGTTTCCTCGGGGCAGTCGGCTGTTGCTTTTGTCAATCCTTATTTGTACAAGGATTATTTGACTTCAAAACTGCTCATTATGTAAACCGGTATCCCACTCCTGGTAATCCCGTTTAATTCCACTTGATACAATCCCTTGTCATCGGAAGTATAAAATCCCAGTTCGGTTGCTGCAGAGCCAACTTCAACTTGGGGATTCCAATAAAGGGTATTGCGCACATCGGGAATTCTTTTGAACTGAGCCTGGTTGAGAGAATAGTCAGGCGCATAAAAAATCCTGGGCTGTTGTAGGCCATGGTAAACCTTTTGAACAATATATTCCGGCAATTCCTGCTCATCAAAATTTCCAGTGTAGGTTGTAAACTCAATGATACCCGAATATTCGGCATTTCCCATCCGGTAAATGCTGTTGACGACTCCCACTTTCTCGACTTTGAGCGGGTCAAAATTAACGGCAAAGTCAAAATCCAAAACTGGCACTCCGTCAATTAGTGTTAATGCTTTTTCCGGCATGACCCCATTGTTATTGATTACATGAAACCCGGAACTTCTGCGATTATCGCGTATCACCGCTGTACGAATATATTCGATGAAAAGGTCCTGAATCGTTTCAAACCTGGTATAGTTATCCAATATGTACAGGTTGTCCGGGATCCCATAAAAGGCCGTACTGATTTGTTCAATATCCGGTGGTACTCCATTGATATGATTATAATCCCGATAGACCTGAGAAATCTGAATATTTGTATTAAGGGTCTCAAGGTACTGCTTCCATTCCGGGGGAAATTCGGCACAGTCACGGGTCTGAGAAGGCTCCAGGTCGAAGGGTGAGGTAACTGAGACCTGGTTGGATCCCAAAGTGTCATCATGGATAAAAAACAATACTTTATCATTGTCTATCCTGAATGGCACTTCCAGAAAGAACAACCCGTCGGAGTTCAAACCAACGGAATTCATTACCGAAGCCTTACCCAAAAAACTTACCTGCAATGATTTAGGCAGGCTTCCGGAGGCATTCCTTCTTACCTGACCGGATAGAATGGGGGCATTAATTTCAGCCGGATATTTAAGTGACAGAGTGGTTTTACTTTTAATACTGTTCCAATCAAATCTTCGCCACCCATTGGTAAGCATTACCAGATCCAACTGAGAAGCTCGTGAACGGTTTTCAGGATCAAAAAATGTCCATGGGTTGGGAATTACTCCCGCCAAATCGGAAGTGAGCAACAGGTTTGATATTATGTTGTCAGTTTTTTGCTCTGAAGCACCGGCACGGTAGACAGCAACGGAAACATAGGCCAGATCATTTGGCATTAGTTGCTCATTAGTTCCCAGTGAAAGGTCTACTTTCTCCCTATTACCGAATTCGTACTTATTGAGGTTGATGTTAATAATTGACTTTTCATCCGGGTAATTAAATATCAGTCGTTCACAAAGGGGAATAAATTCCCTGTTCAGTAAGGTGATGTGTGAAATACCCTCAGCCAGCTCTCCGGGTTTTATGATGATCTCCTGCGCTTGCTTCAGATCAATTGGTATTAACTTCTTAATAATACCCCTGGTGTGTACCACCAGGTACCCCTGATCTTGGAAAGTTCCAATTTGTGCCATGGAAATCAGGAAATTTGCTGCCTTATCGGTGGTCACCGACAAAGTCACACCTGTCTCTTCCACGGACGGCAAAGAAAACTTCTTGATGGTGCTGTCCATTTCTATCCGGGCGCTATAGGTCATGCGCCTCTCCGGAGTAAGATAAAAGTAGCTGTAACCCAGTTCTGAGGTGGTAAATTCAGTGACCTCATTGTCCAGCTGATCATACACGATGCCCGAGACAGTCAACCCATTGCCAAATCCATCGGTTACCTTAACGGCAACCTTGCTTTTTAACCCGGCAACCAGGTGACCACCTTCAGGAAAAAAATCCACGCTCGATTCCGGGATTGGGTCGGGTGATTCGTCATCCCTGGTTGATGAGGGATTTACAATTTTTATATACCGCTGGAAAACGAAATCAGAGGGGAAGTTTTTCATCCAGTTGGTATAGCTGCGAAGCAGGTAGTGGCCCGATGGTATTTCGGGGGAAACAAATAACTGCCCCTTGCCAAACCCGTCAATCAGCCTGATACGAGTTTGTTTCACTGGCTGCCCGGAATCATCCAGCAACTCTACGTTCAACACCTTGGAAAGGTCAGCCGGCGTATGAAACGCGGCATCGACACAATATGCACTTAACCAAATGTTTTCGCCGGTGATATAGGATGTTCTGTCAAGATGTAGAAAGACTTTCTCCTGAAATACATTGGTTACCTGGCGTTCGAACCGTTGGTTAATGCTGTCCCTAAGATCCGGGCCAGACTGGGCACGTGCCTGCGGGGCCCAAAAATGCGGACAAATAAAACACACCGCCAGTATTATCGATTGGACTATATTATTCATCCCAGAATTCAGGTTTGCTAAGGTCTCCGCCTTTGGCGGTACAGTCCGAACATATCGATTCTGAAAGCATGACCCCTATCGGAATGAGACTGATTTCAGGGTAAATAAAATTATAGAAGAACTTTCCGCTTTCGAGCTGGCGGTTCAAGTAGTTCTCATAGCCATTGGGTATCTCCGTAAAGTCTTCTTTCATTAAACTGTCCAACGGAATACAAGGTGGCCTTCTTCCCAGCGAAGGTGGCACATCAGATCGGTCTAAGAATATTCTTTGTTCCCGGGAGCCGGAGGCTGAAAAATAACCAAGCACAGTATTTTCTGAATTGGTAACGCTGGTTATGTTGCCCAGAACATTGGCTGGTTGTTTGTCAAATAAACTTCCCAGCTCCTGATTAGACTCTTTCAGTTTTTTCCAGAACCCGTACTCCTCCTCCTGAAGCGTATATTGCTTTACCAATAAACTGTACCTCTCCGTAAACCGTTCTTCATTACCCGGCGCAAAAAGCAGCGGGTGGGCCGATAAAACATTCTCCACCAGATCTTCGGTGGTGCCAATGTTAATACCGGTGGAGTTCCTGGTCTTCCAGCAACGGTATCGGGGGTTGGTGGTGGGCGCTGACATATCATTGCCCAGATAATCTTCCGTAGAAGGCCAGTAGACTCCAAACTGCCAGGTCTCTATCCACTCATAGCGAAAATACCTGGGGGCATTTTCCGGGCCGTGATTATCCACAAAAAATTGCAAGCCCTCAAGGTCATTCTCCCGGTCTGTGGTACCCCTGATCTCATACTGAAAATAGATACTGTCGATATCGGGTGAGGCGTTGATGGTTTCCCATGTTGATTGGTATTGTTGTCCCTGGTAATTCATTACCAGCCTGTAACTGGCCCCCACAACCCCGGTTAATGCCTGGGTTTCATAGATTCCGGGGCTGGTTTCAGTCAGTGTTTCGGATAAACCATCCTGTGCCTCAATAATAACCTCTACTCCTGAAACAGAGTCATTATCGTTAACAAAGGAACTGCTTCTAAAGATCTTCACTATGTAGGGCCCTTCCAGATCGGTTATAAGTCCATCCACAATAAGGAATTCCTTCTGGCTATCTGGGATCTCGGGATTAAAAGGCTCCAGACATCCACCGAAAACAGCGGCCGTTAGCAGGATAATATAATGGCTTAGTTTTCTCACTGGAGCTGAAAATGATAGGTTATGGTTGGTACTGCGGTCTTGAACACCGAAAGCTTGTAGCCTTTAATCGTTCCGTCCTCATTGGTGAAAAACACAGAGTATGCATTTGGATGGCTGGTCAGATTGTATACGGATAGTGACCAGGATCCATGGATCTTCTTGTGAACCTTGTGATTGCCTTCAAGGTTTATGGCCAGGTCCATCCGGAAATAATCAGGGATCCGGTATTGATTGCGATCGGTATAGTGGAGAAACGGCTGGTCCTTGAACTGGTACCTTATTACCGGAAAGGTGGCCGGTCTTCCGGTACTGTAGTTTACATTGAGTGCGATGTTAACCCGGCGGTTGATCTTGTAGTTGGAAACCAGATAGACCGAATGCGGTTTATCATAGTTAGAGGGATAATACTCTCCTGAATTGATTTGTTCCACACTGTAGGCCCCATTGGCCTGGATGAGTGATCTGGCATAAGTGTAACTCAACCATCCGCTCAACTTACCGGATTGCTTCTTAAGGAGCCACTCTATACCATATGATTTCGACCTGGCATTTATTATGTCTGTTTCCAGAGTCTCATTCAGTAGTACCTCCGCTCCATCTTTGTACTCAAGCACATTATTTACCCTCTTATAATATCCTTCAATGGACATTTCCAGGCTGGTTCCGTAAAATGTTTTGTACAGCCCCATGGAATACTGGTTCCCAATTTGCGGCTTGATTCCCGGGCCGCTCAATCTCCAGGTATCCACCGGAGAAATGGCCACGGTATTGGAGAGTACATGAATGTACTGGTTAATCCGGTCAAAGGAAACTTTTAAAGAAAGATCCTCCTTCAATTTGTACCTGGCGGACAATCGCAACTCCGGCCCCAGGTAGGTCTTCATATTTTCGTTTTTGGAATAAAACAGGGTATCCGTTATGTTGTTCTCTTCCTTTGGAGCATCCTCCCGGTAAACAAACTGCTGTCCCGGTCCCAGCCGGTTGAACATGGTCATCCGAAGCCCCGCGTAAACACTCATCCGCTGGTTGAAATTATACTCAAGGCCCCCATATATACCCGACTCAATAGCCTTCTCTTTTTGCAAAAGGATCTGCTCCACCAATGATTCCTCTCCGGTTGGTGATTTTCTACCAGGTTGTAAATGGTAGAGCTTAACTGCCGCCCCGAATTTTAAGAAAGCTCTTTCATTCGCGGAATAATTGAAATCTGTTTTAAACGAGTAGTCGTCGATATTGTATTTCAATCCAAAGGCGTTAACCGGGTTATTATCACTGGAAAGCTGGTAATTGTAATTGGCAAACGTCAGGGACGTTATCGACTGAAGCTGATTGGAAAACGTGTGTCTCCATTGAAGAGCAGCATTGGTATTATAATACTCGTAAAGTGAATCGGAGTTAAGACGGAAGTTGTCCCGGGTATGGTACGCGGATACCACCAGATCATTATTCTCATCAATCTGGTGGGTGACTTTAGCCACCATGTCCATAAATGCACCATTGCTATTGCGGAGGTTTGGATCGTCCAACAGGTTAAGTAAATAATCCGAATAGGTACTCCTTACTCCAAAAATATAGCTGCTGGTATCTTTCTTGATGGGCCCTTCCACTGTCAGTTTCGCGGTTATTGGGCTTATCCCACCTTTGAAACTGAAATTTTTCTTATTGCCATCTCTCAATGCCACATCAAATACCGATGCAATTCTTCCCGCATAGTGGGCCCCTATTCCACTCTTGTACAGGTTGGCACTGGCAATTACATCGGGATTAAACACTGAAAAGAACCCAAAAAGATGGTTGGTATTATAAACGGTCACATCATTGAGCAATACCAGGTTCTGATCGGCGCTCCCCCCCCTAACATTGAATCCGGCTGCTCCCTCTCCTACTGTTTGTACTCCTGGCAATGTCAAAGCAATTTTCATAATATCCGCTTCGCCCATTACCGATGGGATCTGCTTAATATTTTTCATGTTGATATTTGCAAATCCGGTTTGCAGGTTCTCTATGGTATTGCTTTCGCCGGTAACCACTACTTCCCTGAGCGCGATGATATCATCGCGCAGTTCAACGTCCAGCTTTCCATCGCTGTGCAATAATACTTGCCTGCGGGCAGATTTCATGCCGGTAGAATTCACATTGATCTCATGCCTGCCTTTGGGTAGCGTCAGTGAGTAATAGCCAAACTGATCGGTAACGACACCGATCAGCGGCTCGTTGATATATACGGAAGCTCCGATCACAGGCTCACCTGTTTTGGTTTCCTTTATATGTCCGGCAATGGTGGCGGATGTCCCCTGGAATCGTTTCACCGGCTCTCCTATCTCGATCAGTTCGTTTTCCAGGCGCTCGTCGATCTCTTCTTCGGTGACGTCCCTAATATTGGCCAGGATGGATTCCTGGGGTCTGGTCGCTGCCGGCTCATCCCTTGACCGGGCAAAAAGCGACTGATCTAACTGGTTTTGTACCTTAAACTGGCCTGTGGCGATCACATGCCTTTCATCCATGAGAAAGAAATTCACCCCCGAAACAGTGGTGAACTGTTCCAGCAATTCCGGGATGGATACATTGCTAAAACTAAGGGTGATCCTGGTACTATCCAGATCCGGCTGGAAAAAGAATTTTATGTCATACCGGGACTCAAGATCATTGACCGCATCGATAAAATATGTATCCTGGTAGGATCCGGTTAAACCAGGTGCTTCCTGGCCATTTGTTACACTAACTGACAGTAAAAACCACCCCAAAAAGAATAGAAAACTCCTCATAATTTGGTGGAATCACCCGCTCTTTCCAGTGCTGATATTGCCGTGACCAAACCGTGCTCAATTCTCTTTTTGGAAAACCTGACCTTGTGTTTCTTTATGATGGAGTTGAGCTTCCTGGAATTTCCATAGGCCTGCAATAACTCCTTTTTATTGGCCACAGGAAAAGTGCCAAATTCGTTCTTTACATAGTAATCGTTAACCGGAGTGTACTCATAGGTAACTTTTCTATCCACGATTAAGCTGCTCTCATTAAATTTCCGCTTAATAAACACGCTGGAGTTCGCTCCGTCATATGCCAGCTCGTATATGCCTTTTTCCATCACGCTATCACCAGCTACCTGGGTAAACTCATGCCCGTAAATGGAAAACCAGGACACCTTGTCCAGTGTTACAGTGATATATCTTTCTGTACTTTCCGTTTCCAGCAGTACCACCAGGTTTTGCTCATACAGGTTATACTGCAACTCAATATCTTCAAACAACACACCGTCAAAAACCAAACTCCCGTTCTCTATATATTTGCCCAGGAAAAACTGCTTGAATTGATTTCTTTGATTGGTATATAACTTGCCGGTCAAAATATTGGCCGGGTATCGATCCGTGTAATGGGACTGGACTCCCTGTCGGCGGGCTTCTAATACATCGGAATCCAGATCATGTGACTGACCTAACAATGGAACTAATGCGGTAACGATCATCGTATGGAGGAGTAAAAATTTTTTCATTCCATGTTGGACCATTTATTTTATTTTACAAAATATAATGTATCTCTTTCAATTTTCCACAACATATTTTATGACCGGTCGATTTAGCTTCTTTCCTGGAATACCAATTATCTCGGAATAACACAATACAGGGTTTTTATAAATATTGGAATTCGTTAACTTATTGCCACGGATACCATATACTAACCTTATGAAAAACCCAGCCCATAGTTCTCGAAGAAACTTCCTCAAAAAATCTCTTTCCGGAGGAGCGGCATTGTCCGCAGCCCCGGTAGTGGGATACGGTTTGCCATCTCAACCCACCGCTCAGAATCCATCCATCTTATCCAAACCAACGCCCCGTCTTCCCTGCGCTATTTTTATGGCATCGACATTGGACGATAAATTTGAAAAGCAGGTTTTGGACATTTCATCCCAGATCACCTTACTTAAGGATGCCGAAGGCAAAGATCGCTCGGAAGATTTGAAAAGGGCAGATATACATTTTGGACAAATAAGACCTGATGCTTTTGCCAAAACCGAGAACCTCAGCTGGGTACAGAGTGTTTCTGCCGGGGTGGAACATCAGCTCTATCCGGAGTTCGCGAACTCTGAAGTAATACTGACCAATGCCAAAGGTTGTTACGCACCCGCCATAGCGGAGCATACTATTGGATTGCTTTTTTCTTTAACCCGCCAAATCGGGGGGCAGATCAGAAACATGAGGCAGCATCAGTGGGGCGGGTCCGGGGACCAGATTGAAATGAAGAACCTTACTATGGGTATTGTGGGATTTGGTGGCATCGGCCGGCAGATCGCACGCAGGGCCAGGGCCATGGACATGCGCATCGTGGCTGCCGATATCCAGGGCTTTTACCAGGAACAAATCGGTGATATTTGTGACCAAATGCTTCCTGTTGACGAAGGCGGCTTACAGAAGTTGCTGGAACAATCGGATGTGGTAGTTAGTGCCGCCCCCCACACACCGCGCAGTGAAGGTATGTTTGGACAAGAGCAGTTTCAACAAATGAAGCAGGGTGCTTACTTCATCAATGTCTCACGGGGCAAACTGGTGGATACCGATGCTCTTCAGGCAGCCCTGGAATCCGGTCACCTGGCTGGAGCCGCATTAGATGTTACCAACCCGGAGCCTCTTCCTGAAGATCATCCGTTGTGGAGTTTTGATAATGTTACTATCACTTCCCATATTTCAGGCCGGTCCCAGCATTCCTGGGAAAGGCTACAGGCGGTGTTTGTAGAGAATGTAAGACGCTATATCAATGGAATGGCTATGGTAAACCTGGTGGATAAACAGGCAGGATTTTAAAGAAGCTACTTTATACACTAGCTTCCAGCTATGACCAGTTTCTTTGAATAGTTACCCTGATCAGTAATTACACTTATTAATAACAACTTGTTGCGGTAAGCCGTAGGTAATCCCAGGCGATACTGCTCCCGAATATTACTGGTAAAGCTACCCCGGTGGACAAGTTGCCCCTGGACATCCACTACATTAACTGCCAGTTTTGATATACCGCCATGGTTCACATTTACCAGAATATCCGAACCCAAAGTGCTAAAGGTAATACCTTCAACCCCGGGAGTTTCACCAGCGCCCAAAGCGGTAAGTAAATCAACATTAATGACCACGGTAGCCAGGTTTGAAACCGCGCCTTCATTGTCATTGACTGTGTAGGTAAAGGAATCGGTGCCAGAAAATCCCAGGTTTGGAATATAGGATACCTTTCCATCCGGGCTTAGAATCAATGACCCGTTGGATGGAGCTTCCGTAATAAGTACCGAGCCGGGATCGATATTGCCATCGGAATCTGTGTCGTTGCCCAAAATGTCTATATCTGCTGAAACCTCGGACTCCGTTGATAAAGTATCGGAGCCGTAAACAGGTTCGGTTCGATAAACTGGCAATCCGGATTGTCACTGAACTTTGCCGTTACATCTACCGTGCCACCATCTGATACTAAACCCTGTAAAACTACTGTTTGGGGACTTCCAATTATGGGAAAATGTTTACCGTTGACCTCCAGTGTTCCGGAGGACGGTGCAAATTGATAAACAACAACTACTTGTTGGGAATAGGTATTACTCACCGGGTTACAGTTTGACTGCTCTCCTGCCAATACCGCTTGTATATTACATTCTTCAAAACACTCTTCAGGAGAAACGAACAAGTTGGCTTCCGTATAGCTGCATTGGGTATTAGCGCTGAAACGGGCAGTAGCTGCCACACTTAACCCATTGGCCACCAGGCCGGTTAGTGTTATCATCTGAGGACTTCCCGTAATAGCAAAGAACTGACCATTTACTTCCAGTAAACCATTTAATGGCTCTCCCGAATAGGTAACCAATACTTCCTGGGTATAGGTATTGGTGGCCGGGTCACACCCTGTTTGAAATCCGGCTTCCAGATCGGTTATAAGGCAAACCAGGCATTCTTCAGGGGCGGTAAAAAGATCCGTAACAGACAGTGTACAACTGGTACTATCACTAAATCCAGCGGTTACATCCACCGGTTGTCCATCAGAAATCAGGCCTTCCAGGGTAATCAATTGAGGGCTTCCGGTAATGGAAAAGCTTTGTCCGTTAACATCCAGTGTCCCGGAAGAGGGTTCATTGGAATAGGTAATTAACAACTCTTGTGAATAGGTATTGCTTACTGGATCACAGGAAGATTGATCCTGCAGTTCAATAGCAGTTATGGCACAAGAAGCTAAAATTTGGCTGATCGCTTCTCCTGCCATACTATAACTAAATAAACTGATCAAATTGAATCCACCCAATAGTGCCAGTCTAAATAATAGCTTTGCCATAATAGTTTTCCATATTAAGGTTGAGAAAAACACCTGCGTTAACAAGTGTCAAAGCTGGCTACTACATGCTTCGAAAAATCTTCATTTCCCGAGCACAGTTCAAAGTACCTAAGTCTGGAACACAGTAAAAATTGAAATATGACCAGAGCCTTACAGCTATAATGAAGCTGGTATGTTTGAAGTATAATGCCACCCAGAACCCTACAAACAGGCCAAACTGTGGTTCATTACAATTGAAGTGGAGTAAATATTGCCTCCATCAGTTGTAAATATGTGGTTTATTAAATGGCAAATATGTCTGAATTGGTGATATGCATTAAAAAACTTACATGTTTTTGCAAATTCTCATGTAGTTGGTATTCAATTAATTATTGGAAATTCACACCAATTCTTACGTACATAATTCCCAACACTGAAATGAATATTTAAATAAACAACCACCACGTACTTTTACTCCGCATCCGTACTGGAGATAAGGTCTTTTATGCCTGTACCTCAAGTATTTGGTGCAAGTGTTAATCAGGTGGATGGATTACTTAAGATATTTTTTAGCTAAGCGCTTGACCGCTGCCTTAGTTACCTATTCCTTTGTCTTGAGCTGTTTATTTTTTACAGCTGCCAATGCTGCTGTGGAAAATAATGCCATTGACTCCGGGATACTGGCGGCATTTGTAGTGAGCAACACTAACGATTCCGGGGCAGGATCCCTACGACAGGCGATAATTGACGCCAATGCCCTGGCCGGTACCGATAATATAACTTTTAACATTCCCGGGTCAGGCCCACATGCAATCAATCTGTTATCTGCGTTACCGGATATCACCGAAACAGTAATTATCGATGGCACCACCGAACCGGATTACCTATCGAGCCCGGTAATAGCACTGATTGATGGCGCGGGTTCCATACCCAATGCCCTGGTGATTGGGGGTGCTGCCGGTGGGTCTACCATTCGGGGCTTGTCTATACAGGGCTTTCAAAGTGATGGTGTCCTGCTGCAGGGTGATGGTAATACCATCACTGCAAATTATCTCGGTTTACAAGCAAATGGTACTACTACCGCCGGCAACGCACTATCTGCGGGTATGAGCCACGGTAATATCAGGATTGAGTCAGCCAATAATATCATTGGTGGCACCGTGGCCACTGACAGAAACGTCATCTCGGGTAGTGGTTACTCCGGGATCGTAATTTATGGAGCGTCTGCTACCGGCAATCAGATCATGGGTAACTATATCGGTACAGACGCCACCGGGACCTTAGATCGGGGAAATGCTCAGGAAGGTATTGAAATCAGAAATAACAGCACCAATACCACTATTGGTGGTACCACTGCAGGCGCTCGAAATATTATTGCCGGCAATGGCGGGGACGGCATCAAAATCGATCAGGGATCTGGCAACGTAATACTGGGCAATTACATAGGAACGGATGTTACTGGATTGGTGGGCATGGGCAATGATGAAGAGGGAGTCGACCTGGAGCGAACGGACAATAACACCATTGGCGGTACAGTGGCCGGTGCAGGTAATATAATATCAGCTAACGGCAACAATGGAATCAGAGCTGACAATTCCGATAACAATACTATCCACGGTAACTATATCGGGGTTGACCAGTCCGGAAACAATCCGCTGGGTAATAATAGCGATGGTATTGATCTGTATAATTCTTCAAAAGACAATTTAATAGGTGGAACTACCTCCGCCGCTGCTAATATAATTGCTCATAACAGTGGATTCGGGGTTGAAATCAGTAACACCAGCAGCAAGGGTAATAGCATTATTAATAACCGGATTTTCAGTAACGGACAGATCGGTATCCAGTTGGGTGCGGATGATACGGTAACCCCCAACGATAACGGAGACACTGATAACGGCCCCAATAAGCTGCTTAACTACCCCGAATTAATTTCTATCCGGCAGGTTGGATCCGACTTGCAGGTGGAATTTATTCTGGATGTCCCCGGTGGCAATTACCGGGTTGAGTTTTTCGATAACCCTTCCGGCAATGATGGAACCGGCTTTGGAGAAGGTGAAGTGTATTTAGCATATACCACGGTAGCCGGGTCCCCTGGGTCCACACATAATATAACACTTACCGGAGCAACTCCCACCGATGTACGGGTTGTGACCAGCACCGCCACTGAAGATTTGGGAGGTGGCACCTTCGGCAGCACTTCAGAGTTCAGTCAGAAGCTCAGCTACCCACTTGCAGTTGATGATTATTACAATACCACCGAGGAAACAGCAGTGAACGATAATGTACTGATCAATGATTCCGATCCGGATTCGGATCCAATTACCGCCTCAATGGTCTCAAATGTATCGAATGGGTCTCTGGTTTTGAATGGAGATGGGAGTTTCACATATACACCCGACACTGATTTCAATGGCGTTGATTCTTTCACCTACCAGGTTTGTGATGACGAAAGTCCCAACAACTGTGTACAGGCCAGCACATTTATCACTGTAGACCCGGTAAACGATCCCCCCAATGCAGTCGATGATCCAGGGGAAGGAACCGCAGAAGACATTCCCATCATTAGCTCAGTGCTTGCAAATGATACGGATCCGGAGGGAGATATGCTGACCATTGTCAGCGTTACCCAGCCAAGTAATGGCACCACCATAAACAATGGAAATGGCACCATTACCTATACACCATTCCCGAACTTTTCAGGGGTCGACAGCTATCAATACACCGTACACGACGGTAACGGAGGGACGGATAATGCTACTGTAACTATTACCGTAGGCGGATCTAATGATGCTCCCGTAGCTAACCTGGATATTTTTGCCACTTTGGAAGACGTGGCCACTACCGTAGATGTATTGGAAAATGATTTTGACGTAGACGGTGATCCTATCACGGTGGACTCATTTACCCCTGTCACTAATGGCACTCTGGTCAAAAATGGTGAAAACACATTCACCTACACGCCCGATCCTGATTTTAATGGGATGGATAGCTTTACATACACTATTTCAGATGGTAATGGAGGAACCGACAATACCACGGTTACCATTGTAGTGGCTGCCATCAACGATGCGCCGGAAGCGGTCAATGACACCACCGATACAGATGAGGATCAGCAGGTAACCCTCAATGTAATAAACAACGATACCGATATAGAAGGCAATCCACTGGAGGTAGTTATCGTTACCCAGGGTGCCAATGGAAATGTTATAAATAATCTTGATGGAACACTCACCTATATTCCGTTTATCAACTACTCTGGTACTGACTCATTTAATTACACCGTGACCGATGGTAATGGCGGAATCTCAACTGCCTCTGTTTTGGTGAATATCAGTCCGGTAAATGATGCTCCCATTGCCGTAGATGATTTTGCACACACTCCGGAAGATACCCAGGTTACCATCGTAGTATTAGCTAATGACCTGGATGTAGATGGGGATGTAGTAAACCTGACTAGTGTTACTCAACCAGCTGTTGGTCAGGTATATGTAAGAGCCGACGGCACCATAAGATATGAGCCTGGAGGAAGCAATTTTAACGGGACGGAGACATTCACCTACACTATAACCGATGGGAATGGGAGATTTGATACCGGAACTGTAACTGTAGTAGTGGGACCTGTTAATGATGATCCTATAGCACGAGATGACGCGGATTTTACCCTGGAGGATCAAAAGATGGCAACTAATGTGGTGGCAAATGATTCCGATCCTGAGAAAGAACTGCTATCGGTTTATGCGGTAACCCAGGGAGTCAATGGCAATGTCATAAACAATGGGGATGGCACAGTGATTTATTCTCCAAGGCCAAATTTCAACGGGACCGATGTATATATATATGCAATCAGCGATGGCAATGGAGGCACAGCTACTGCGGTAGTAGATGTAACCGTAATACCTGTAAATGACCCTCCTACTGCAGTATTGGACATTGCAAGTACCCTTGAGGATTCAACCGTGGTGATAGCCATATTGACCAATGATTATGATATCGACGGCGATGCCATTGTCCTTGATCAGATCACCCAGGGAGCCCACGGCACTGTTGCTGACAATGGAGATGGTACCGTAACTTATGACCCTGATGCCAATTTTACCGGGGTTGATCACTTCAGTTATACCATCACCGACGGGAACGGAGCGTACGCCAAAGCACAAGTGTCCGTATGGGTTGGAATCATCAATGACCCACCTTTGGCCATTGATGATATTGCCAATACTTTTGAAGATCTGGACGTTACTACCAATGTGCTATCCAATGATAGCGATCCGGAAAATGATGTATTAACTGTGATCGTAGTTACCAACCCCTCATACGGGTCGGTAGTGGATAATGGAGACGGTACTATTACCTACACTCCCCTGCCCAATTTCAGTGGGTCCGATGCCTATACCTATACCATAACAGACAACAATGGAGGAGTTGCTACCGCCACTGTAACGGTAATAGTAGATAATGCCAATGATGATCCCGTAGCGATAGACGATTTCGATGGGACTATTGAAGATATCCCGGTCACCACCGATGTATTGGATAACGACTACGACCCTGAAGGTGATCTCCTGAGCATTAGCTCGCTAAGTCCTCCTACTCATGGTGTAGCAGTAGACAATGGAGATGGCACCATCTCTTATACTCCCAACTGCAATTTTTACGGGACCGATACATACACTTACCATATAACAGATGGCAATGGTGGAAGTGCCAGTGCCACCGTTACCATTTTTGTCAACCCCATGCAAGATGCTCCTAACGCGGTAGACGATATCGCCAGCACCGCCGTTGACGTACCGGTAATCATCAATGTTTTAAACAACGATTTTGATGTTGATGGCGATATTTTGAGTGTAAACCAGGTTTGGAATGGGTCCAATGGGTCCCTGGTTAACAACGGCGACGGAACTGTTACTTTTACACCAGGTCCGGGGTTTACCGGAATTGAGGTGGCCGGATACCGGATCACCGATGGTAACGGGTCAGTAGCCACTGCCAGTATTACCATTTATGTAGGAATTTCCAACAATCCACCAATAGCGGTAAACGACAATAGTGCCACCGATGAAAATATACCGGTAGTCACTGGAGTGCTCAGCAATGACTCCGATCCCGATGCCGATCCTTTGACCATTGCTTCGGTCACTCAACCATCCAATGGGTCAGTGGTGAATAATGGAAATGGCACCATAACTTACTCACCAAACCTGAACTACAATGGAAGCGACAGTTACACCTATACCATTACCGATGGACGGGGTGGAATAGCCACCGCAACGGTTACTATCACGGTCAATCCCGTTAATAATCCTCCTGTTGCCAACGATGACTTTGAAAATACCGCCGAAGACACTGCTGCAACAATTGAGGTATTGTCGAATGACACAGATGCTGATGGCGATCCCCTGAATATCGTAGGGTTTACCCAGGGCAGTAATGGAACTGTAACGGACAATGGGGACGGAACCGTTTCCTACCTGCCAAATGCAGATTTTTCAGGTACGGATAGTTTCACATATATTGCCGGCGATGGCAACGGAGGCGCTGATGGTGCCTTGGTAACAGTAGTAGTCGGCGCAGTAAACGATTCACCCCTAGCTGTTAACGATTCAGGTTCCACGGACGAAGACAATCCTATTACTGTTGATGTTTTAACCAATGACTCCGATCCCGAAGGAGACCCCATCACAATTAGTTCATTAAGCCAACCAGCCAACGGGACGGCTGTTAATAATGGAGATGGCACCATAAACTATACCCCCAATCTCAATTTTAATGGCAGTGACAGTTTTTCCTATACTATTTCCGATGGCAACGGAGGGCTATCGGATGCATTGGTTACCATTACGATCAACACCATTAACGATCCACCGGTAGCAGTAGAAGACCTGAATAATTCCGTGGAGGAAGACAGTTCATCAGTTATCAATGTTGTGGTCAACGACTACGACGTGGACGGCACCCTTGATCTGAATTCTATTGCAGTGATTGGCGCACCATCCAATGGTTCATTGGCTGATAATGGAGATGGCACTATAACCTATACTCCGGATCCCGAATACCATGGAGCGGATCTATTTTCATATACCATAAATGACAATGACGGAGCAGTATCTAACGTGGTCAACGTAGAAATCGACGTTGTATCAGTTAATGATGCCCCTGTTGCATTAAATGATACCACTGCCACCAACGAAGAAAATCCATTGATTATCAACGTTTTGTCGAATGACTCGGACCTGGATGGCAGCCTGGATCCGGGTTCTCTGGGGCGTGCTGCGGATCCATCCAATGGAGTCATCACCTTGAATGCAGATGGGACGGTGACCTATACTCCGGACACTGATTTTGCCGGCCTGGACAGTTTGAGCTATACCATTGATGACAATGATGGCGCTACCTCCAATGTGGCCACTGTTTATATTACCGTGGTCAACCTGAATGACCTCCCGGTGGCAGTCAATGATACCCTAAATGCACTGGAGGATGTAGTGCTCAGTTTATCTGCTCCGGGGATACTCAGCAATGACCATGACCCGGAAAATGATCTGATTTTGGTATCAGGCCACGACCCTCTTAGTGTACAGGGCGGAACCGTAGTGGTTAACCCCGATGGATCAGTAAACTATACTCCTCCTCTTAACTACAGCGGTATCGACAATTTTAGTTATACCATTAGCGATGGAAATGGTGGCACAGCCTCCGCCATGGTAACCATCAATGTTGGAGCAACTAACGATCCACCGGTAGCCCAGGACGATATTGTGACTACCGACGAGGAAACTGCGGTAATTGTTGATGCATTGGATAACGATTCTGACTCCGATGGTTCGCTTGATATCAGTTCGGTCAATATTATTGATTTACCTGATTTTGGTCAGGCATCTGTGAACGCCAATGGCACCATAACCTATACACCGGATGTCGATTATTTTGGTGCTGACACTATAAGATATACGGTAAACGACAATGGTGCACTCACCTCTAACGAGGCTTTCATTTATGTTTCCGTCATCAACGCTAATGATCCACCTGTGGCACTGGATGACAATTATACAGCTACCGAAGATATTGCTTTAAACGTGGTGGCACCTGGAGTATTAGATAATGACCAGGATCCGGAAGGTGATGCACTTACTGTTTCTGCTTTCGACAATGCCAGTGTTAATGGAGCCGCAGTAATGGTAAATCCGGACGGTTCTTTCACTTATACCCCTCCGGTTGATTTTACAGGTGCAGACAGCTTCAACTACACTGTTGATGACGGGAACGGCGGTAATGATGTGGCGACGGTAAATATAACTGTTGAACCCGTCAACGATGATCCAACTGCCACGGACGACAACTTCGTTGCAGATGAAAATACGCTTTTAATCGAAAGTGATCCAGGTGTGCTGGTTAATGATACCGATCCTGATGGAGATGTGCTGGGGGTCTCCGGTTTTGATCCTACCAGTGCCAATGGCGGGACCGTCAATGTCAACCCAGATGGTTCATTTGAGTACAATCCTCCTGCCGGATTCGTTGGTTCCGACAGCTTTTCCTATTCAATACAGGATGGTAACGGCGGCTCGGATAATGCTACCGTAACCATTACTGTAACTGACGTCAACGACCCTCCGGTTGCCAATGATGATAGTTATTCCACTGATGAAGATCTGGTATTGACCGTTACAGACCCAGCCCTGGGATTACTGGGCAATGATAACGATCCGGAAGGCGGTAGCCTGACGGTAAATACCACACCAGTCAGCGCCCCTTTGAATGGTTCGGTAATGCTAAATGCAGATGGCAGCTTTAGTTATTCACCAAATCCGGATTTCCACGGCACCGATAGCTTTGAATACCAGGTATGTGACGACGACCTTCCCAGTGCCTGCGATCAGGGGGTGGTCACAATTACCATCGGTCCCATTCAGGATGCACCGGTAGCGTTAGATGATTCCCTGTCAACCATTCAGGATGAGCCGCTGAGTGTTTCGGCTCCCGGCATTTTGGACAATGACCGGGATCCCGATGGTGATGGCATTACAGTAATAGCTTTAAACGCGGTACAAACCAATGGTGGAATTCTAATTTGGAATACTGATGGTTCATTTAACTACACACCTCCGGGCGGTTTTGTGGGAGATGAAATTTTTGAATATGTTATCAGCGATGGCCAGGGAAATACCGACAATGGAGAACTAATATTAACGGTACTCCCGCTCAATGCTCCTCCATTGGCGGTTGACGACCATTTCACTACTGAGGAAGATGTCGCGGTCCAGGGCAACGTCCTTACTAATGACTCCGACCCGGAAGGGCATAACCTTATGGTAAGTACAACCCTGGTCTCGAACCCTTCCAACGGAACGACAAGCATAAACAGTGATGGCACATTCACCTATACGCCGAATTTCGGCTATTTCGGCAGTGATAGTTTTGTTTATGAGGTGTGTGATGACGGGCCTACCTCTGGTTGCTCTCAGGCTACCGTCACTATAGAAATTTCTGAATTTGAGGGTCTGGTTATCTATGAAGGAGTATCTCCAAATAATGACGGTTCCAATGATGTATGGACCATTCAGGGAATAGAAAAATTCCCCAACAACTACGTACAGATCTTCAATCGCTGGGGTAGTAGGATCTACCAGGCCAGAGGATACGATAACCTGACCGTTTATTGGGAGGGTCAATCCACCGAGGGAATCATTCTCGGAGACCAGGTAGCACCTGATGGAACCTATTACTATGTCCTGGATCTGGGAGACGGCAGTGATCTGTATAGTGGATACGTAGTACTAAAAAAATAGTGGATCAATGAGCAAGGTAAATATTTGGAACCTGTTACTTAACTGCACATTGGCATTGCTGGTCGGGTTGCTGTGTCTCCAAACTTCGGCGCAACAACACACCATGTATACCCAGTACATGTTCAATGGGCTGGCTATAAACCCGGCCTATGCAGGTAGTCACGGTGGTATGAGCATTACTGCCCTGGCCAGAGAACAGTGGTCAGGTTTGGAAGGCGCTCCCAGCACCCAGACATTTGCCATGCACAGTCCCGTAAAAAACAAACGTATTTCCCTGGGACTACTGCTGCTAAGGGATCAACTGGGTGTTTCCAAGGAGCATTCGGTTTATGGTTCCTATGCCTATCGTATCGCCATGGAAAAAGGGACACTTTCCATGGGCTTACAGGCAGGATTCACCAGTTACCGGGAAGATTTGAATGAGTTGCTGTTACTTCACCGGCCCGCAGCTGATTTTCAGGATGTTAGAAGCAGTTTTCTTCCCAATTTCGGAGCGGGATTATTTTATACTTCTGAAAGACTCTATCTGGGCTTTTCTGTCCCCATGCTGCTGCAGAACTCAATCGATAAAGACAACCCGGTAAGCGTAGCCAAGGAACTTCGGCATTACTTCTTAACCGGGGGATACATGCTAACCCTTAGCCGGGATTTAAAACTGAAACCAAATTTTTTGCTAAAAGTGGTGGAGGGAGCTCCTATTCAATTTGATCTTAACGCAAACCTGTTGATAAAAGACCTGATTTGGGTAGGACTGTCTCACCGATTTGGAGCGGAATGGAACGCATTGCTTGAACTGCAGGCTACCAAAAGGATCCGGTTCGGGTACGCTTATGATTTTGCCGGTTCCACCGACCTGAGTCAGGTGCATTCCGGTTCGCATGAATTCATGTTTAACTATGTGTTCCTCAAGCAGGATTTAAAGATGAAATCACCCAGGTTCTTTTAAATAATTCTAAGGGGATGAAACAGGTCAGTCTAATATTAACCTTAATCGCAGTATCACTTGAGCTATCTTATGGTCAGGCTTATGTACCGTCCAATCATCGGTATACCTTTAAAAAAGCCAACGAACTATACCAGGGATATGCCTATAAAGATGCCTTGGGATTATATGAGCAATTACTGGCGGCTAAATACGATAAACCGGAGGTCAAACTACAGATTGCCGAGTGCTACCGGCAGCTCAACAATCCCCGCAAGGCAGCTTTCTACTACGCAGAGATCATCAGCAACAATGAAGTGTCAGAGCCCATTCACAATTTCTATTATGCCAGTGCACTCTACCAAATCGGTCAATATGAAAAAGCTCAGGAATGGCTTACCACCTATCAACAAAAAGCTCCTGATGATGAAAGAGTTGACAAGATAGTAGAAGCCATTAAAAACTACGGTGATTTCTTCCGGGATTCGTCTTTATATAAGATAACTACCCTTAATATTAACAGCCAGCAATCCGATTTCGGACCTACCTTCTACCAGGGGGGAGTGGTATTTGCATCTGCCAGAAAAGATGCTGCAAACCTGGCCAAGCAAAAATACAAAAGAGACAACAGTGCCTTTCTGGATCTTTATTACTCCAAAATCAAGGCCGATAGCACCATGGGTGGTGTTGACAGGTTTAATCCACATGTTAATACTAAGTTTCATGAAAGCAGTACCACTTTTTACGACAACGAACAAAAAGTACTGTTTACCCGAAACAATTATTTTGAAAAGAAAATTTTAAAAAGCAGTTCCGGAGATGTAAACCTAAAAATCTTTCAGGCTGAAAAAGGTGCCGACGGCAACTGGATCAATATAAAAGGACTTCCATTTAACAGCGATGAATACTCTACCGGACACCCGTCCATAACTTCCGATGGAAAACGAATCTATTTCGTTTCAGATATGCCCGGTGGATACGGGGCGTCCGATTTGTACTATACCGACTGGGAGAACGGGACCTGGAGTGTGCCGGTAAATATGGGAGAACTTATCAACACCAAGGGCAGTGAGTTGTTTCCCTTTATTTACCAGGACAAATATTTGTACTTCGCTTCAAATGGACATTTGGGCATGGGTGGGCTTGACATTTACCAGGTCGATTTGAAAACTGATGAAGTTGTCAACCTGGGTTATCCGGTAAATACCAATTTTGATGATTTTGCCCTGATAAGAGAACAAAGCGGACACTCAGGATTTTTCTCATCAAATCGCAGCGGAGGAAAGGGCAATGATGACATTTATCGGTTTGATCATGTTTTCATTGATCTTGAAATAGTTGTGATTGACTCAGAGACCAACTCCCCTGTCCCAAATGCCGTCCTGCAACTGTTTGAAGACGGCCAAATGGTCAAAAATCTGGAAACTGATTCAAGTGGTAATACTCATATCAAGCTGGCTGTTTCCAGGGATTATCAGTTCAAGGTTAAGAAGGACTTTTGCCTGACGTTAGATCATGACTATTCCACCAAAAGTAAAACACCCGGAGATTCCGATCAGTTGGTACTTCCTTTGAAAAAGTTTGTTGAACTGACCGGCATGGCGGTTGATGCTGAAACCAAAGCGGTCATTCCCAAAGCTGAAATATCGGTGGTCAATGAGGTAAGCGGAGAAGAGCAGCTGAAGCACTCGGATGAAAAAGGAGAATTTATCGTGCAGTTGTTCCCGCAAGAACGTTACTCACTGGTGGGTAAATTTGAGGATAAGGTCGACATGATTCTGGGGTATATCCCCTGTTTTTCAGATTTGGAGGAACTGACCCTGGAACTGGAAACAAAACTGCTTAACGTGGAAGATGAGCAATTGTCAAAAATTGATGACAAAGCCAAAACCACGCTACTTGGCAACGGGGTGAGAATTACCGGTCCTATTGAGATCGACAATATCTATTACGAGTTTGATCGCTGGGAGATAACTGAGGAAGCTGAAACAGCGCTGGACAAGATCATTGATGTCATGACCGAAAATTCCACCATCAAAATTGAATTGAGTTCACACACAGATGCTCGTGGATCAGATTCCTACAACCAGGATCTTTCTGAAAAAAGGGCACAATCGGCAGTTAACTATATTGTTGGTCGGGGGATTAAATCGGACCGTATTGTTGCCAAAGGGTATGGCGAATCCAAGCTGATCAACCAATGTACCGGGGATTCGACCTGCAGCGAAGAGGAACACCAGCAGAACAGACGCACTGAGTTCATGGTGCTGGAGTTCTAGTCAGGAACAGCCAGACCTCTCCACCCATTTACTGAGCTGTTTTAAAACGAAGGTTCCGATAAGTTACCAACATAAAGCAGGATTATATTTCAAATAGGAGGCTTTTTTTGTAAGTTTTAACATCACTGTTCAATCTCATCATGAAAACCGCTGCTATAAGTGTCTTCTTACTTTTAATCTGCCTTGGCTATGCCTTCTCACAGTCAACTGAGGATCAAATCATAGAACTTGTGGGTCAATATGGTCAGGCCCGGGCTCAAAAGGATGCTGATTTGCTCAAAAGAATCCTGGTCCCGGAAATAGATCAACTGGTCTCCACCGGTGAATGGAGAAGAGGAGTTGATCAATCCCTGGCTGGTATGATGCGCAGTTATACCCGGCAACCCGGATCACGCAGCCTCACTGTTGAAAAGGTGCGCTTCATTACCTCAGAAACCGCCATCGCCGATGCCAGGTATGTGATCGACAATGACGACGGTACTCAACGCAAAATGTGGAGCACTTTTGTGGCAGTATTAGATGGTGGTCATTGGAAAATTGCCGCCATCAGAAATATGCTGCCTGCTCAATAAAGTCCTG
>JAUIKU010000058.1 GCA_030430675.1 Bacteroidia bacterium
CATTGGATAGCTCAGAAATAGCAAAATTTGGACTTGACTCATTAGAAGATAAACTCGCTAAAGCATTTGACGTTGATTCCTTATTTCAAGAAGGGGTGACTTTCAAGACAACACTGGTAAATGAACCTCAGAAAGTAACGGAATACGGTCAACTGGGCAATAATTTTTACGTCGGATCATTAGCATTCTCTAGAATCGTGTTTAATTCTAATAAAAACTATGGGGTATTCTATTTTAAATACTATGGTGATCCTGATTGTGCCTATAGCAATTATGTAGTGATTAAGAAATCTGGCACACAATGGATTGTTGACAACGTTATTCTTGACAGGATATCTTGAGTTTTACGACAGCCAACATACGCGACAGTGCCAGGCCTTGGCATCCTGCCAAGTTTTAGATAATTTCCTGCTATAAACGGCCCAGCATATCGCTGATCCCGTTAGGCTCAATTTGTGGTATGATAAAAAGGAAACCAAACCCAGGAACAATTATTGAAATTCAACTCTCAAATGGATGGTTCGCATATGGTCAGGTACTGAATGATGGAAGTATTGCTTTTTTTGATTCATATGAGAACCAACAATCTAATGCAGAGCAGTTATCAAAATTAGCAGTCATTTTCATTCTAACTCCTTACAACCACGCCTATCGAAATGAAAATTGGAGCTCACTAGGTAAAACAGAAATTCGCGCTGACCTTCAAACTACCCCGAACAAATTCATTCAAGATGCTTTGAATCCAAACAACTTTGAAATATACAATCCCAACATGGGGGATATACGAAAATCAACACGTGAGGAATGTATAGGATTGGAATGTTCCGCGGTTTGGGAAGCAAGGCATATTGAGGATCGACTTATCGATCATTTTAATGGTATTGAGAACATTTGGGTAAAGCAGCTATCGATAAAATAGAATCAAAATGATCGAAAAAGTATGTAAAGTTGTCGTTGCTCTCCCAATAGTATCCTTTGTAGCGATTTCTACAATCCTTATCAACTCGGAATCAGTATTGTAAACACTGAGCCTAACATACGCGAAGACCGCATTGGTGTAACTACCTTCGATAATTACCTGTGCAACTAGCCCACTCCCTACACCTTTCTACTTCTCCATTTTTAAAATAGGTTTCGCAGTGCTCCCAATCCAGATTCCGCTATCCATTAAAGTGGATTTTGTGAGACTGGCGCAGGTTCGTTACTTTAGTGCAAGCAGTTAAGGTAGCACCAACGCGCCTTCGCTGCGACCGTTACCACACATAAGACTGCATGAAGAAAATCCTTCTTTCAATAACCGGTGCTATCGTAATTGCCTTCTTAGGATATTGGGGAACTGAAATGTATCAGTTTGCAAACGGAGTAGCAGAGGACTCCAAACGAATGGAACAATTCCGACTGAACAAGAAGATTCAGAACGGTGATATAATATTCCAGACTTCCAAATCAAGCCAAAGTAAGGCAATTCAACTTGCAACAAATTCGAAGTACAGCCATATGGGGATCATTTACGAAAATGAGGGAGATTATTTCGTTTATGAAGCAGTTCAGCCTGTTAAACTTACTCCACTTACAGAATGGATCAACCGAGGTGAAAATAAACACTATGTCATAAAGCGGTTGAAGAACTCTGAAGCCATTCTAACTCCTGGAACACTTAAACAAATGCGCAGCATTGGAGAACGGTTTAATGGCAAGAATTACGACATCTACTTTGAATGGTCTGATGACCGAATATACTGTTCTGAACTCGTTTGGAAAATCTACGAAGAGGCAACTGGCATTGAAATAGGACAATTAGAGGAACTCTCATCATTCGACCTAACAAATGAGGCCGTTCAACAAAAAATGAAGGAACGTTATGGTGAGAACATACCCATGAACGAAAAAGTGATTTCACCAGCAGCCATGTTTAACTCCGAACGGTTAACAACAATAGTGGAAAAGTAAACGTGTGGTAACATTGTGTATGGACGCATGTGCGAACTGAGCATTTAGCCAGTTTCGGTGGAATTCGACCGTGAATCAGCCGCTGAGGAAACTTTTCAGCTTTCTGCCAAGCTCAGTTCGCAGGAGTTTTTGTCTTTCTAAACGCACTGCCACTTGGATACTTTGTGAGCACCGGCATATTCACTATTTTAGTGCTATTAGCCAGTGGGGCGCACACAACGCCATACACGGGCGTTACCTGCCACTTCTGTTGGTTAATATGTTATCGCTAGTCGATTTAGAAGAGTTTCTCCACGATCAAGAGAAAATAATTGTTGATCTCAACATTTCTATTCGAAACATGTTAAGATTAAAAGAGGACAGGTACGATTTCGAAGAACAAATAAAAAAACATGGTTTCTTCACACATCATTGGTATCAACTAAAGTTCATTTCAATTGTTCAGCTATCAAAACTTTTTAGTGAGCGAAAAAATGATAAAAGAAGCTTTTTCAAGTTGTGCAGAATTCTTGAATCGACACCGTACGATCAGTCATTTGAAATGCACCTAGAAGCGAATAATAATCGTGCCGATATATTAGTGCGATCCAGAGATGACATTTTGAAAATAATTGAACGTACAACTCAAAGAGTTCTCGACAATAAAGTTTTGATAAAAATGGTGCTAACTGCAAGGGACAAGGTGTATGCTCACTGGGATCCCAGTGCAGAAGTCCTGAATACAACATCAGATGAAATAAATCATTTGGTTAAGGTAGCAAACGAAGTTCAAAATGATTTCACCTTTCACATTTTTCACGGGTCTACTAGGTTTGAAGAATCTGATAGTTGGGAAATTGATCCAGTATTGTGGACTATGTCTGAAATGAGAGCTAAAGATCTTGAGGAACTTGAACGCAAAAAAGGCGGCAGGTAACATACGCGAAGACCGCATTGGTGGAACCACATTCGATAAGCACCTGTGCAAATTGCCCACTCCCTGCACCTTTGTGCTTATCAATTTTAAAATTAGGTTTCGCAGCTAACCCAACCCAGATTCTACTATCCATCTAAATCGTCTTTGTGAGACTGGCGCAGGTTCGTTACTTTAGTGCAAGCAGCAAGGGTAGCACCAACGCGCCTTCGCTGCGACCGTTCTGGCCAATGCGCCTCTGATCGATTATCTTAATTATTTCGTTTATATTTAGACTATGGTAACAGTAATTAAGAAAGGCACACCAATAGCTGAAATAGTTAAAATACTCAGCCAAATTACCACGCCCTCCAACAGGGGAATTGATTCTACAAAATACGCGGGTAAGTTGAAACTCGGTATCGATCCGGTGAAATATCAGAAATCTCTAAGGGATGAGTGGCAATAAGATATTTGTAGATACAAATATCCTAATCTACTTACTCGAAGGTGAACAAGAAATCATTGAGATGCTCAATGGGAAGGAACTAGTTATCTCCATCATTAACGAACTAGAACTTCTTTCCTTTCCAAATCTTACTGAAGATCAAGAAAATACAATTCGAAACTTATTATCTGATTGTCAAATTGTTAACATCAATAATGAGATCAAAGAGTTAGCAGTTGTTCTAAGACGGGAGAATTCAATTAAGCTAGCAGACGCCATCATTGCTGCCTCTGCTTATTACTTCAACTTACCCTTGGTTAACAGCTGATAAAGAATTCGAAAAACTAAAAGAGCTAACCATAATACTCTACGAGGTTGGTTAGCGCACATGGCCAGAACATACGCGATAACCCCAGGCCATCACTTAAATCCTGCTCAAAAATTTTGTACTTTACATGGACTCGCGCCTTCGCTGATCCCGTTAGGCAACATCTGCATCTCCCCTTCTCTTTCTAGCAACAAATACTTATCTTTGACGTTACTAACGTAAAAGGTATGATAATTTCTTTCGGCTCAAAAGAAACCGAAATGATTTGGGATGGAATGAGAGTTAAAAAACTTCCGCTTGATATTCAAAATATTGGTAGACGCAAATTAAGAATGATAAATAATGCCCAAAATTTGAATGATTCGCGAATTCCTCCAGCTAATCGATTAGAGAAACTAGCCGGAAAACTTAGTGAATTTTATAGTATTCGAGTCAATAAACAATGGCGAGTGATCTTCAAATGGAGCCGAGGTAATGCCAGTTTGGTTGAAATCTTAGATTATCATTAATAAATTAATTATGAAGACTTTAGCAAATGTTCATCCTGGGGAGATCTTACTGTACGAATTTTTAGAACCTCTTGGTATTACTGCATATCGACTTTCTAAAGATTTGAGGATCCCACAAACCAGGATCTCTGAAATAATAAAGGGTAATCGGCGAATCACCGCTGATACTGCTATTAGACTTAGTAAATATTTTGGAAACTCAGCCAAATTTTGGCTAGGTCTACAGGATGATTATGACATCGAGGAGGAGAATAATCAAAAGGCCAATGATATTAAAAAGATTAAAAGATTCGGAAAACACGTTGCCTAACATACGCTATACGCCAGCCCTGTTTTTCATATCTTAGACTTGGTCCGGCGCATAGCTCGGGCCGGTAAAAAAACTTTAACGTTTGAAACAATTTGGAAAGTTGAATGACATCATTAGTTAACGAGCCACAACATACGCGACAATGCCAGGCCTTGGCATACTGCCAAGTTTTAGATATTTTCCTGTAATAATCAAACGGCCCAGCATATCGCTGTGACCGTGGTATGCCATTCGCCAGTACGTTTTAGAATGAGAAACTTTTCTATTTTCAGTTGTTGCTTCTTTTTTTTCTTTAGTGCAAAGGCAAATCCTGATAGTATTTATCAAACTTTAATTGCAAAAGCTAACCTATTTCACTTGCAGGAAAATTATGAAAGCGCAATTGCGTATTATGAACAAGCTTTTAAAATACAGAACCCCGATGCATTGACCGCTTACAAAGCAGCAGGCGTGTATTCATTAGGTAGTATTGCGAACAAGGCATTTCATTATCTACAAATAGCTTTAGATTCAGGTTGGACAGAAGCTGATTGGCTAGCATTTGACCCCTATTTTGATTACCTCCGAAAAAGAGCACCGGACAAATGGAAAGCAATAGAACAGAAAGCGCGAACTAAAGAAAGGCAATTTGCTAAAACTTTACAGTTACCTTTTTTGAGAATAGAAATCAATCTAATGACGCTCAGAGACCAGCAATTGAGGTATAAACGAGTACAAACAAATGACGACAGCTTATTATCATTGATTGATCAACAGATCACTCAATCTGACTTCAATAATCTTAACAGGACAAAAGAAATTATTCAACAGTATGGCTGGCTCAAGATATCACAGATTGGAAAAGACGGTCAAAATAACTTGTGGCTTATAGTTCAGCATGCAGACCAGGATGTGCTGTTTCAGCAGACAGCATTGCAGGCTATGGAAAAGCTGAAAGCAACTAAAGAACTCAATAAGGAAAATTATGCTTTTCTGTATGACAGGGTTCAATGTAATCTCAATTACAAACAGTTATATGGAACACAGGTATTATGGGCAAACCATGGAAAAGCTTCCGGCTTCAGGCCAATCAAAGAAGAAGATAAGGTTGATGTTCGGAGAAAAGAAATGAGACTACAGCCATTGCAAATATATGCGCTCACTTACGGGTTTAATTATAAAATCCCAACAACTGCACAAGCAAGACGACGTGATTCTGTGGAGAATGTAAATCTTCACCTTCTAATAGACAGTGCAAAATATTTTTATTCCATAAAGGAATTTGAAAAAACATATGATTATTACAATACTGCCTCTACTTTTTTAGGAGGCATGAATAGCGAAGATAATTTAGAGGCGGCTATTCTATTTTCAAAGATAGGTGCAGTAGATAAAGACGAAAAATATAAAAGCATTGCATTGGATTTTTTAAACCTATTATACTTAAGAAAAAATTTATCCAAAGCGCAATTGCTTGCACAGTCAGCTTTTCAAGTATTGTACAAAGAGCAACGCTGGATGGATATAATTAAACAACTAAAGTAATCAACGGCATACAACATGGCGTATACTGCGTCCGTTCTGGCCAATTTAACATTAACCAATTATTTGTTGAGATAAGAGGAAACAAATGCCCAATAAAAATGACAAGACTCCAATTCTGCATAGAATAGTTGATATTGGCGCAAAAAAGCAATTTTCCTCCGCTGAAATTAGATATCTACGGGTAACAAATATCACCTCTCTTTTAGGAACTGTATTCATGGCTACTTGGATGATAATTGCTTTTTATCTTACAGATAATTCAATTGTCTACGGTAGCAATGGTTTGATGGGATTGCTGTTTCTACTTGTATGGGTGTTCAATTGGAAAGGTTGGCGCGTACTTGCCGCAACCTGGCTTAATGTTTCATCCTTCATTGGAGTTCTGGTGTTTCTTTACTTACTAGGATACTCTTCGGGAGTTGCAGCTGTATATTTCATTTTAATCATCATCCCATATATGACTTTCTCCCAGAAGGTCAGGAAAGCAGCTCATGGTTTCAGTATACTGGCATGCTTGAGTTTGATCGTTACCGTAATCTTTCAATCCAGTCTATCTCCGCACTTTGATGTAATGGATCCCTATTTACTACAGGCAGTTAATCTAAGTATTACCGGATTCATTTGTCTCACACTTATTTGGAGTTTGTCTGTGCAAATTGACCGATCAGAGGAGTCCTTAATGGCTGAACAGAGAAAATCAGATGGTCTTCTGCATAATATTCTACCGGCAAATGTAATTAAGGACTTAAAAGAAAGTGGTAAGACAACTCCTAAAAGGCACAAGAATGTGACTATTCTATTTACTGACTTTGAAGGCTTTACGGAGCTCGTAGCATCCATCCCTGCAAGCACCTTGATCAATGAGCTGAATGACATTTTTGGACGATTCGACGATATTATGGAGGAAACGGGAGTTGAAAAGATTGAAACCATTGGTGATGCCTATATGGCTGCATGTGGCCTTGAAGAAGTAAACACCAATCATGCCGTAAATTGCATCATAGCAGCACAAAAGATGCTTTCCTACCTTGAGGATAGAAATAAGAGCCATAAAATAGTATGGAGGATGAGGGTTGGAATACATTCAGGATCTATAGTAGCTGGTGTTGTGGGGAAAAAGAAGTTTGCCTACGACCTTTTTGGAGACACCATAAATACAGCTAGCAGGATAGAATCCTCTGGAGAAACGAATAAAATCAATATTTCCTCATCCACTTATGAACTAGTTAAAAATAACTTCAAATGTCTTTCGCGTGGAAAGATTTTTGCGAAGGGAAAAGGCGAGTTGGAAATGTATTTTGTAGAATAAACTGTAGCTACAGCATATTACAATAAACCAATTGATAAAAATATTGATCAGTGGTAGTGAAATTACTCATCCTCACACATAAACTGCCTCATCAATTTTAAATACATGAAATATTATAAGTCTCTTATTATCCTAATTAGTATTTACTTGAGTTCATGTACTTACGAAAAGAATGATCTTACCATTGAGGGCAATCGCTTTTATTTGAATGGGGAAAAAATTTCACTTTGGGGAATTAGGGCAGCAAGCGCCACCCAGTCTGACGCATACACCGATAAACTCATTGATGCGCTTGATGATTATAGAAGTCACGGTGTAAATTCTGTCAATATTTATTTACAGGGATCGAGTGGAGGCTTTTCCGATCCATTCATCGATTCCGGAAAACGTATAAAAGAGGATCATTTTAATCGTTTAATTCGAATAATTAATGCCTGTGAGAACCATTCCATAGTGCCCATAGTTGGAATATTTTATCAAAGAACCCTGGCCAATCTGGATTCTGTAAGAAACCTACACCACCCAGACGATATTTATAGGGCAGTTGGAATCATCACGAAAAAACTTATACCCTATCGAAACCTGGTAATTAATATTGCAAATGAGCAGAACTCATTTTTTTACAGCAAATTCGAAGAATTTGATTTTAGAGACCCTGAAAATATTATTGGTCTTTCTAAACATATTAAAAGTATTGATCCCGGAAGAATTGTAGGTGGTGGTGGTTATAATGACTCTCTTAATATCATAATCGGGAAATCGGAATTTGTAGATGTTTTGTTATTTGACACTTCACCCGATGATGTTGAGAAGAACCATAATAGTGCATGGCATTATGATTATTTTCGTGAAAGTGGTGTACCCGATAAACCCATGATCAATGTGGAAATATTTGGTGGATGGACGAAAAAATATATGCCACCAGGCGTTTATCCTCAGGCAGATAAGGATTTACATACCAGGGAAATTGATGTATCACTTACCAGACCGGGTTTATCGGTTCATTTTCACTCTAATCCCTGGTGTCAGGGGCCCTCAATGGGGAATTACCCGGTAAGGTATGATTTAGGCGGCGACGGTTCCGAGGAAAATCCGGGAATTCAATGGTGGTTTGATCATTTAGTCAAGTCCACCAAAAAATGAAGTTAAAATATTACAATTCAAAAAAGACTTAGCCGAGTCTGCATAGCTTCCAAGACAATTGGTAAAGCAGAAAGAAAGATATGGTATTATCCTAATAATTCGGTTCATTGCTTCTTACTGCGTACAAATTTTTGTAATTAAAGAACAAGATTGAAAATTGAACTTTAAAACAAATGGGCAATAAAAAAGAACATATAAATCCAGATGGACTTTTTAGAGGTCCTGCTTTTTCTCAAATCGTAACCACACAAGGAGTTGGAAAAACTAAAGATGTTGGATTCCAATTCGGACTTCAAAAAACTTTTCCCATTTCAGAACATTCAGCTTGGGACTTTATGTTTTCCGTTAAAGGGCTGAAAATATGGCTTGGCGAACTCAAAACCGACCTTGAACCAAAAAAAAGTTATCGAACAAAGGATGGGATTGAGGGGCATGTGAGGGTTTTTAAACCTAATTCACACATCCGTATGAATTGGAAAAAGAGTGACTGGGAAAATATGTCGACGGTTCAAGTTCGAGTAATTAGAAAGGGCACAAACAAAACGGTAATCAGTTTCCATCAGGAAAAACTTACCGATTCCAAACAGCGAACCGAAATGAAAGAATATTGGAACGAAAAGATGGACAAGATAACAACTGAAATAAAGAAAGCCAGCCGCTAACGATAGCTATAAGTAATTGCGTTTCCTCGTGTACATTTGAAAATTCTTTCGAATCTTCATTTTGGTGTGCACCAACGCGCCTTCACTGCGACAGTTGGGCGCAAAATTTAATATGAATTCAAGTATAACAAGGTTTTATAGTCTCCTTCATGGAAATATGGTTGCGATTGAAGTAACCCTTTTGTTGCTTTCATTCATTGGTATATTATTATACTATTTCGATATCAGTTCCGATTTGGTACTGGTTAGGGCTGTAAACTTCGTGGCAATCGTGTACTTCTTTTTTACATGTTTTGACCCTTTTGAAGCGAAAGACCATCAAATAACAGATGTCATTCCCAAAATAATTGCCATAGGTTTTACTCTTGCTGTTTTAGGAGCCTTGTTTAAACTGATAAATTATCCTGCACAAGAAATGGCTGCTAAGATTGGAGTTGTATCAATGTCAATAGCTGCTTTGATTAGGGGATTTAAAAGTCATGGAAGTTGGAGTAATCACCTGGTTGCAATCAGGGTTTCTCTAATAGCTACTCTCTGTCTTGTATTATGGTTCCTTTAAGATATACTTCACCCAACATACGCGAAGACCGCTTTGGTGCAAAAACCTTCGATTAACCTAGGTGCCAATAGCCCACTCCCTACGCCTTGCTACTTCTCATTTTTTAAGAATAGGTTTCACAGCGCTATCAACCAAGATTCTGCCATCCGGGTAAATTGGGCTTTGTGAGACAGGCGCAGGTTCATTACTTTAGTGCAGGTAGCAAGGGTAGCACCAACGCGCCATTGCTGCAAACCGTTATGGTCAAGTCTAAAATCATAATCATGAAAATTTCAATTAAACTTCTTGCAGGTCTTTTGCTGATTTCTACAGTTGCCCATTCTCAAATGGAAGAAAAAGCTTTGCCTATAATTGATATGCACCTTCATGCTTTACCTCCAAATTTTATGGGGCCAGCACCTCTGGCATTTTGCCTACCAACTAAACAGTGGCCTGTTAAAATAATTGATAAAGCATATAAAGAGACTTTCATTGCATGGGAAAAGGACCCAACTTCAATTGACCCAGATTGCAATAATCCAATATGGTCATCTAAATCGGGGGAAGAAATAATGTTTAAGACATTTGAAATTATGGAAAGGAGAAATGTAATAGGTGTAACAAGCGGTCCTCTAACTAAAAAATATCAAGAGATAAAACCTGATAGAATAATTCCTGGGTTAATGTTCAATATGATGTTTAGCAAAATTTCAATTGATTCTTTACAAACATTATTTCAAAGCGGAGAATATAAAGTATTTGGAGAAATAACCAATCAGTATTCAGGAATCGGACCAAATAATGAACGATTTCAAGCATATTTGAAAGTCGCAGAGGAACTAGATATTCCTGTCGGTATCCATATGGGACCTGGACCTCCCGGAGTTGCATATGTAAATAGTCCCCACTACCGTGGTAAATTGCATGACCCTTTATTACTGGAAGAAACACTTATTAAATTCCCAAACTTAAGGATATATATTTGTCATGCAGGCTGGCCTATGATTGATAATTTGCTCACACTCTTATGGGCTCATCCACAGGTTTATGTAGATATTGGAGTAATTGTTTATGCACTCCCCCCAATAGAATTTCATAATTATCTTCGGAGAATTGTCGAAGCAGGATTTGGTAACCGTGTTATGTTTGGATCAGATCAAATGGTTTGGCCTGAAACCTTAGAAGTAGCAATTCAAACAATTGAGAAGGCAAACTATTTAAATGATAAACAAAAAAGAGATATTTTTTATAACAATGCTGCAAGGTTTTTAGGGTTATCAAAGGAAACTATTGCTAAACACCATAGATGAAGCCAGACCAACATCTGTAAAAAATATTCTACTCTTGTGAAGAATTGTCAGTACATTGAAATACCAAATTCGAGGTACTTTACATTGATGGATAATCAAGAAAATCTCATCCGAAAAATTGCAGAATACAGAGATAAAGAAGTTCAAAACGTACCCCAACACTCTAAATAAGCAAATTAAAATTCCCTTCCGGTTAATTTAACTTAGAGCTTATGAGAAAAGTAGTAACAACTTTTTTATATATGTCAGACCTGCGCCAGTTGACCCCGTTGAGACATCGGAGAATGGCGTCAATTAAAAATTGAAAACCCTAAAACTTTTACAAAATGAATTTAATACCAACCGAATCCGTAGGAAGTGTTCCACGTCCTAAGAAATTACAAGAAGCAATGGCTGCCTATTCAGAGGGTAATTTATCAGAGGAAAAAATGAATATACTTTTTGACGAAGTAGTAAAAGATACTATAAATCGTATGGAAAATACTGGTTCACCAATAATTACGGATGGAGAACAAACCAAATCAAGTTTCGTCACTTATCCATTGGATGGTCTTAGCAATTTAGCTGCAGATGGTATTTCAATTCCTTTTGAAGATGGACATACTCGTCAATTGCCTAAACTAACCAAAGGACCATTTCATTACTCAACATACGCCGGCAATTATCTTCCAAGAGCAAAAAAATTTACAACTCGCCCCTTAAAGCAAGCAGTAATCTCTGCCTCTGCCATGAGTTTATTGTATCCTCAAGAAGGTTTAGCCGATTATACGCAACAACAGTTCATAACTGACTTGATAAATCAATCCGCGGCGGACATAAGAAGTTGCTTTGATAATGGTGCTCATCATGTTCAGGTTGACTTCACCGAGGCTCGTTTGGCTATCAAGCTGGACCCGTCAAAATCACTTTTAAAACAGTTCATTGATTTGAACAACCAGGTATTATCCCATTTTACAGAACAGGAGCGACAACGAATAGGGTTTCATACCTGCCCTGGTGGTGACCATGATAGTACGCATAGTGCCGACGTCGATTATGTGGAACTAATTCCACTTTTCTTCACTCTAAACTCCGGCAACTTTTATATGCAAATGGCAAATGAAAAAGATCCCGTTAAAGCTTTGAAGCTTATCGGTGAAAAAATTCGCCCAAATCAAAGGGTATATATTGGAGTAATTGATGTT
Organism: Bacteroidia bacterium; assembly: GCA_030430675.1. Lineage (GTDB taxonomy): Bacteria > Bacteroidota > Bacteroidia > Cytophagales > Cyclobacteriaceae > SZUA-3. The sequence continues at coordinate 12,108 of JAUIKU010000058.1, forward strand.
ATCGATGAAGAAATAGAAACTCCTGAAATGGTCTATGAGAGAATTATGACAGCAGCGGAATATATTCCTGTCAATCAATTAGGTACTACTGACGACTGTGGTTTTTCGCCATTCAGTGATGACTTAGCCACAAGTCGAGACACTGCTTTTGCAAAAATAACAGCGCGTATAGAAGGCACGAAAATCGCATCGGAAAAATTACGAATTACTTCTTAGCTATTTGGCCCAACAACTATTTTTATCCATTCATTGCAATACTATTTTGGGCGGACAGTACTATTCAATAAATTCACCGTCTCAAATATTATGACCAGGAAAAAAACCAAGCGAATTCTCAGAATAGTATTTATCGCCGCATCCATAGGCTCCCTGTACTTCGTACCCTGGTTGCTGGTCAAAGCCTGGATACTTCCTTTACCGGATACCATACAGGAACAACTAGATGAGGCCATTGATCATGGGTTTGACGGAATGATTGTTTACATAGACCAGGCAGGACAAACCCCTCAGTACTTTGCTTCCGGCTGGCATAATAAAGAATCCAAGATACCTGCCAATCCACATGCTTTATTTAAGATTGCCAGCATTGGCAAGCTGTATGATGCCGTGGCTGTTACCAAGTTGGTAAGTACAGGACGGCTTTCTCTGGATAAAACCATTGCGGATTATTTACCGGAACTTGTGGGAAAAATCGAAAACGCCGAGAAGATCACTTTGAGGTTGATGATACAGCATAGAAGTGGTATTCCCAATTACTCCGACGCTCCGGATTTTTGGGCAGCTCCAACAGGCACCTATGAAGAAAGTCTTGCATTGATCCTGGACCAGCCAGCCAACTTTGAACCCGGTGAAGACTATGAATATTGCAACACAAATTATCTTTTAATCAATAAGATCATGGATGATGAACTGGGTTATGGGAATTTTCAATTCATTCGGGAAGAAATTCTCATGCCGCTAAATCTTAACCATACCTTCGGTTCGCTAAGTGAAGTGAATATTCAGGATGTGATGAGTGGCTATCACGTAGGATATCCCTATGATTTAAAAGAAAACGATTATGGCATGCATGCCACAGCAGAAGACGTAGGCACTTTCCTGCGGGCATTGAATGATGCCCGCCTGTCCGGCAGGCAGGGATCATTGTTTGAACCGGGAGAACAGGAAATATACGCTTCCGTTTATGAGTATGAACATTCCGGTTGGGTTCCGGGATACCAAAGTTTCGCAGAATACCACGAAGATATTGATGCGGTTGTTGTTGCGTTCTACAGTACAACGGATGCCAAACTGTACAATTGGAACCTGTCGGAAATCATAAATAACAGAATTGTTAAAATTCTGAGAAGGCAAAAATAAAGGTCTGAACGAGTCTGAACCGTTAAATTTTTAATACTAATACATCTCCAGTGAAAGCACCCTTCAATCATTCTTTATCCCTATTTTTTCCCGCAATTATTTCGATGAGTAGTCTGCTCTTCTCATGTACAGGGGAAATAGCAAAAACTGAAGAAACCGTTGAACTTGAAAAATCAAAATCAGGGCAAACCTATCAATGGTCCGAAGCAGAAGGCAAAGAATTTCACCGCCAGATACGCCAAACTATCACTACCCCTGAGGCCTGGGAAAAACGTGCCGGCCAAATTCGCAGTCAAATTTTACAGGCTACAGGTTTGGAGCCGCTTCCTGAAAAATGCCCGCTCAACCCAATCTTTGGCAGTAAACGCATATTTGATGGGTACCAGGTGCAGAACGTGGCGTTTGAAAGCCTCCCCGGGGTTTATGTAACCGGTAGTTTGTACAGCCCCACCGAGATCAAAGACTCCCCTCCGGCGGTATTAAGCCCTCATGGCCATTGGCCCTTTGCTTATGACGGCCTTGAACCAGAAGACCCGGAAAATTTTGGGCGCTATCGCCCCGATGTTCAAAACCGGTGTGCCGCCATGGCTCGCATGGGTGCCTTGGTTTTCTCTTACGATATGGTTGGCTACGGTCAGCTCACTACCCTGGGGTGGAGGCATGAGCATCCCGAAACCATGAAACTGCAAATTTGGAATGGTATACGGGCCATTGACTTCCTGATCTCAATGGGTGCCGATCCCCGCCAAATTGCCTGTACCGGGGCATCGGGTGGAGGAACCCAGACGTTCCAAATTGCCGCGGTCGATTCCCGGATTTCTCTGTCAGTCCCGGTAGTAATGGTATCATACCGTCATTTTGGAGGGTGTATCTGTGAACTGGGGATGCCCATTCATGAAAATGAAGATTTCAAGACCAATAACGTGGAAATTACCGCTTGTGTAGCCCCCAACCCACTGCTGCTGGTTTCTGTGGGCACAGATGCCACTGAAACTACTCCTGAGATTGAATATCCCATGCTACAATACATCTACGGGTTATATGGGAAACCGGAATTGGTGGAAAATGCACATTTCCCGACCGAGGAGCATGACTATGGCCTTAATAAGCGAGCGGCCGTTTACGCATTTTTGGCAAAACATCTGGATCTCGACCGCTCCAAAGCTTTGAATCCGGATGGCACACCCAATGAACAAGGGATTGTCATCGAGGAAATTGAAGACCTTTACCCGTTTGATGATGACAACCCCTTCCCAGACCATATTGTCAGGAATAATGACCAAATCGATTGGGATTGGAACAAGGAGTTACAATAATGCGCCAGGTGAGTTATTTAGTAAGAAAAATTTAATATTAGCGTATAAATGAAAAAAGAAATTTTATCAGTTCTTATGATTGCTGTTTTGGCAGGGTGTCAACTCTCTTCCGACCCGTTTACCGAGGTGCTGCTGTTCGATGATTTCAGTTCCATCCGTCGTGGCCCTTATTCTGTAGAAGTAGGCGCACATACTGAATATCATTATTTACATGTGGCAGCTCCTCCCTCTCAATGGGCGGTTTCAACCTTTACCTGGGATTCGGATTTCCAGCGTGCCTGGCATGTTCGGCAAGAAGCGGGCGACCGGCAAATGGTACAGGTCCTCAAAAACCAGCCAAACAAACATACCCATCCCATGTTGGTTGCCGGTGCGCACGATTGGGAGGATTATGTGGTGAACGTACAATTCACCCCTGAATCAAAAGACTTACAGAGCGGTGTCGCATTCAGGTATCGCAATGACCGGTGTTATTATTTTGCAGGTGTCCGGGGAGACTCCATGATCCTGAAAATGGTTAAACACGCCACCGCATTTCATAAACCTTACGAAGAAATACTGGGGTCAACCTATTTAGCATGGGATGAGAATGAATTACTAACTATGCGGATTGAGGCAAAAGATTCCCAATTATCCTGCAGTATTAATGGCGCAACCCTATTGGCTGAAGACAAAACATATCCCGATGGTAAAGTTGGCCTGATGGCAGATGTTCCCACCAAATACCACCGGATAGAGGTAAAAACATCGGCCAGCGAGCTTGAAAGGATCAGAATATCAAGAGAAGAGCAGGCACTGGAAATGGATAAAATACGGGCTTTGGTGCCGCAGATGAAACCCTGGAAAAAGATCAGTACACCAAATTTTGGAGTAGGACGCAACCTGCGATTTGGCGATTTGAATAATGACGGGCAGTTGGATGTACTCATTGGACAGGTTATGAATCACGGGCCTCAGGACCGGAACAGCGAACTGAGCTGCCTGACTGCCATGACGTTTGATGGTGAAATACTATGGCAAATAGGAACCCCTGACAAATGGAAAACCCATCTGACCAGTGATGTTGCCTTCCAAATCCATGATTTAGATAATGACGGCACTACTGAAGTAATCTATACCATGAACAAGGAAATTATCGTGGCAGACGGGGCCACTGGTAAAACCAAATATAAAAAATCCACACCCGTAGTTACCGACCAGGAATTAATCAGTCCGGCCACGCACAATAGGTTTGGCAACATACTGGGAGATTGCCTTTATTTTCTTGATCTGCAAGGAACGGGATACGATCAGGATATAATTATCAAAGACCGGTATGAAAGAGTTTGGGCAATGGATAATCAGTTAAATATACTTTGGTACCGGAACCTGAACACCGGTCATTATCCTTTCGCCTACGATGTAGACCAGGATGGAAAAGATGAACTGCTGATTGGTTATTCCCTTTTGGATGATGACGGAAGTACCATCTGGACCCTTGAGAATGAACTGGACGATCATGCTGACGGGGTTGCCATGGTAAAATACCATGAGCAGGCAGACCCTGTGTTCATGTGTGCTGCCAGTGATGAAGGATTATTTTTCGCAACCATGGAAGGTGAGATTATCAAACACCATTATATAGGTCACGGCCAGAATCCTGCGGTGGCCAATTTCAGGGATGATTTACCCGGACTCGAAACCGTCTCCATTAATTTCTGGGGAAACCAGGGCATCATTCACTTTTATGATGCCAATGGCGATATCTATCACGATTTTGAACCCAACCAGTATGGAAGCATGTGCCTGCCCTTAAATTGGACTGGAAAATCAGAAGAGTTTTTCGTTCACAATCCCAATGTTGATGAAGGAGGCGTATTCGACGGGTGGGGACGGAAAGTATTGGAGTTTCCCGATGACGGGCACCCGGATATGTGCAATGCCGTGTTGGATATTACCGGTGACAGCCGGGATGAAATTGTAGTGTGGGACCCCAATTCGATTTGGGTTTATACCCAGGAAGACAATCCTCAACCCGGAAAGCTTTATAAACCGGACCGTAATCCACTTTATAACTACTCTAACTACCAGGCTACTGTTTCTTTGCCAGGATGGAGCGATGAACCACAAAAAGAATGACAAACATAGCGAATCCAAGACTGGATCAAACAGAATTTCCATAGCCTGCAATGAGCATTATGAAAAAAGGCTCCATACGCTTTCTTCAAGCGGTGACTGTGCTTATCGGTATGGCGGCACTGGCTATTTTGATTCGCTTACCGTTGACTGAAGGAAGGGCTCAAGGCCTGGACCTGTTCAGCATTTACTCCGACCCACTCATCCTGTATGGCTATGTATCCTCCATTGCGCTCTTCGTGGCCCTTTATGAAGCATTCAAATTGCTGGGGAATATTGGCCAAAATAAATTGTTTACACTGCCATCATTAAAGATTTTGAGAATTATTAAGTACTGCGCTGTCATCTTTAGCATGTTGGTGGTGACAGGTGGACTATATATGATGTTGTTTTATAATAAGGAAGAGGATATTACTGGTATTCTTTCCATGTGTATAGTAGTTACCTTTATTGCCATCGCTTCGGCAACTGCCCTGGCAGTGCTGGAAAAAGCACTGCAAAACGCAGTAGATATAAAATCCGAACATGATCTAACGATTTGAGCTATGCCTATTATTGTGAACCTGGACGTAGTGATGGCAAAGCGAAAAATCTCTCTCAATGAGCTTTCTGGAAAAGTTGAGTTGACATTGTCCAATCTTTCCATATTAAAGACAGGAAAGGCAAAAGCTATTCGATTTAGCACCCTGGAGGCTATTTGCAACGCCCTGGACTGCCAGCCCGGTGACATTCTGGAATATGTAAATGAGGAATAAAATACAAACCACTGCCTGACCCCATGAAATCCTGCCGTTTCGCCACACTCATTTGAAAAACCAACCGTGACAGAAAAAGACAAAATGCTAAATGGAGATTATTATGATTCCAGAGATTCGGAATTAATAATGATGTACCACAATGCAAGGAAACTATTAAAAGCTTACAATAACCTCGATTCGGAATTAATTCAAGAGCGGGATCGTATTTTAAATGAGCTTTTTGAATTTAAAGGTTCGGGTGTTTGGATAGAAACGCCCTTTTTCTGTGATTATGGAGAAAATATTCGCATCGGGGATAACACATTCGTCAATACCAATTGCATGTTTCTGGACAACAACAAAATAATCATCGGAAAAAATGGTTTGATTGCTCCTTATGTACAAATCTACACTGCAAGTCACCCGGTAAAAGCTTCGGAACGAATATTTGAAAACGAAAATAGATCACGTTATCTGACTTCAACAAAACCTGTTAGCATTGGAGATAACGCATGGATTGGTGGAAATTCGGTTATTTTTCCAGGGGTAACCATTGGTGACAATGTAACAATTGGAGCAGGAAGTGTGGTCACTAAAGATATTCCTGACAATGTTCTGGCATTTGGGAATCCCTGTCAGGTACAAAAGAAATTAGTCTAAAATCGTTGTCGGATATCCTTACAACGCGACACAAAAAGCAACCATATGCAATCTGTTAATTTGACAAACCGCAGTGCATGGGTAATGTTACTGACCGTCTTCCTGATGGGATTAGGGATGTCCACCGTGGTAATTGCGCAACCGGGAATCGATCATACCCAACTACAGGTATACTATCAGAGCAACGGTCAACCTACCCCTGTGGAAACACCCGACGACTGGAACCGTAGACGCCTGCAAATTCTGGAAGGCATGCAACTTGCCATGGGTGACTTACCCGCCAGAGATAACCTGCCCAGGCTTGATACCAAAGTTCTAAGTGAAGTAAAAGGTGACGGGTTCATACGGCAATCCATCACCTTCGTTAGTGAGCCCGGTGATAGAATACCGGCACTATTATATATTCCCACCGACACCAAAGGAAAGGACAAACTTCCGGCCATGCTGGCATTACATCCAACCGGTCCCTTGGGAAAACTGATTGTGGCTGGTGAAGGGCCACTGGACAACAGACAGTACGGTATGGAATTAGCGCAACGGGGATACGTGGTACTTTGCCCTGACTATCCATCATTCGGTGACTACAACTATGACTTTGAACAGGACCGATACCTGTCCGGCACCATGAAAGGAATATTCAACCACATGCGCGGTGTTGATTTACTGGAATCCATGAATATCGTTGACCCCCAACGAATTGGAGTGATCGGGCACTCATTGGGTGGACATAATGCCATGTTTGTCGGGGTATTTGACCAGCGCTTAAAGGTTATTGTTTCCAGTTGTGGCTGGACTCCGTTTCATGATTACTATGAAGGTGATATTAAAGGTTGGACCAGCCCACGCTATATGCCCTCACTGAAAGAAACCTTTTTACTGGATCCTGATCTGGTTCCTTTTGATTTCTATGAAGTGGTAGCTGCTCTGGCACCAAGGCCTTTTTTTTCAAGTTCACCGCTACATGATGATAATTTCTCGGTAGAAGGTGTGCGGAAAGGAACAGCCGAAGCAAGTAAGATATATCAATTATTGGGAGCGGGCAATCAAATCCGGGTTGTCTATCCCGATTGCGGGCACGATTTTCCGGAACAAATTCGTTTGCAGGCCTATCAGTTTATCAAAAAGTCGCTTGATTAAAGTCCTGCCCCTGTGCTGCCTGCAGCATACGCGATAAAACTACTCTTTGGCATCCTGCCAGGATTTAGATATTTTACTGCTCTATTAGTCGACTCAGGGGTCTTCACTACCACCGTAGGGCATAATCCAGAAAGATTAGTTACATGAAAAACTTTGATATAGACGAACTATATAACAAGCTGCTTCCCAGATTGGAAGTCCTAGAACAGGATCGAATTAAATTGGCAGATAAACTCACTATGTTGAAAAAGATCAGTGCAGGAGTGGCCATAGTCCTTGCCATTGTAACAGCCTATTTTGCCGGCGTCTTTTTTGGCATACTGGTAGGAGGTGCATCGGGGATCACACTGTTTACAATTCAATACCACAAGATGATCAGGGACTACCGAAATAGCTATAAAATTAATGTATTTGATCAATTAATTGGAGAACTAGGGCCCAACTACCGGTACACACAGGATGGACAACTTGAAGAAGTGCAAATAATTAAAAGTGGTATATTTCATGAGTTCACCAAGGCCAAATGCGAGGATCTGATAGAGGGGAATTTTGAAGATTATTCCTTCAAAATGGCAGAAACAAGCCTTTGGCATACCAAGCAGGATTCAAACGATACCGATCGTGGAAGCGCGGTAAGTTACATTTTTAAAGGGTTGTATTTTATAGGTACCATCCAGTTAGCCTTTCCCACCCCTATTTGGATATTATCCAAAGACCATCCAACTGTACACCCGGTAAATCGTGTCAAAGAAGGTTGGCAAAAAGTCAGAGTTGACCATTCTGCTTTCAGGCTGGAGTACGATGTATATGCCGGCGATAAAGAGCTGGCGAAAAAAATGTTACCAGGCAATATTTTGGATACTATTCTGAAAACCAAAACCAAAATGGTGGATAACAATATGCGCCTGGAGCTCTCATTCCAGCAAAACAACATATACCTTTCAATTTCAACTAATAAAGAGCTGTTTGAACCTCCTGTGAAAACACCGATCACCGATAAAGAACTGTTCAGAGACAATTTTAAATACCTGGTAAATACCACCGGATTAATGCAACAACTCACAATGGTTAATAGCAGACCCTGAAAACGACTTTGACTGACCAAGTGCTTTAAACCCACCACCATGAATAAACCAATATTACTCTTTTTCTTATGCCTGACCCTAAACCTGAAGGCACAAGAGCAGCCTTCACCCCTATTGTTTATTTACGATGCCAGCGGTTCCATGTGGGGCCAGTTGGACGGTAAAACCAAAAAAGAAATTGCCTCCGAGGTGCTGTCGACTACTGTGGGCAACCTGCCGGATAACCAGAACATCGGTTTGATCGCTTACGGCCACCGCCAAAAAGGCGATTGCGACGATATTGAATACCTGGTTGATCTTTCAAATAGCTCAAAAGCCACGGTGACCAGTACGGTAAGGGAAATCAATCCCATAGGTAAAACACCGCTGGCCCGCAGTGCCACCATGGCCATTAATTCATTAAAGGAGTCCCAAGCCAGGGCCACCATCATTTTAATTACCGATGGTATTGAATCCTGCGACGGTGACCTGTGCAAAGTAGTGGCAGAAGCCAAAGCCAACGGTATTGAATTTAAGCTGCACATCGTGGGTTTCGGTTTAAAGGAAGGCGAAAAGGAACAGTTGAAGTGCGCGGCAGCTGCCGGTGATGGCAACTACTACGATGCCGGCAACACTGCCGGGCTGGGTGAAGTGTTGACCGAGGCTACCCGTGAAACCGTTGACAAACCTGCCGGAAACTTTTCGGTATTTGCCGTGAAAAACGGAGCGCCCGTGGATGCCTGGGTAAAAGCCAAAAACACCGCTACTCAAAAGGATGTTGATGGCGCCAGGACCTACAGGGACACCGCGTTTGTGTACCTGCCACCCGGCAACTATGAAATTGCCATTCAACCCCTGGAAAACACCGATGTGGCCGGTACTACCATAACTGTGGAAATAAAAGAGGGAGAAAACCTGCACCGCGACATTAGTTTTGACAGCGGCAAGATCACCGTTTCCACGCTCAACAATGGTGAAGGCTGGGATGCCACGGTCAGGGTCGTTCACGCTGGCACCACCAGTCCGGCCGCCGCCAGCAGGACCTACGGGAAATCTATTGACCTGGAGCTAAACCCGGGAGTTTATGACCTGAACCTGCTGATCCTGCAAGTAAAGGGTATCGCCATAGAGCAAACAATAAAGGATGTTGAAGTCAAACCAAACGAAACTACCGCTATTAGTCATAACTTTGAAAGCGGCACTGCCCTGGTAGGAGTTCAAACAGCCGGTGGCGAGCTCATTGATGCCACGGTAAACTTCAAAGAAGTTACTTCGGGAAAAAACGTCGACGGTGGCAGGACCTATACCAGCGCCAACAGCAATCCCAGAAAATTCATACTTAATCCCGGTACTTATAATGTAAAGATTGTGACCCTCGGTGCCCATAAAGGACATTCAGAGACTTTCACAGTAACCGTAAAAGCTGCAGAGACTATTGAAAAAGTTATTACCTTTTAAGACATGAAATTCCTGAGCGTTCAGGCAACATTAAGCGCCATGTACCATGAACCCTAAAGCATTCCAACCCTTTGTCTTCCTTTGTCTGGGGGTATTATTTTTTACGCATTCCATACAAGCTCAGCAGGGAAACTCCAGCCTCCCGGATCCCATCAACTCGGAAGCCTTTGAGGTGATGAAACAATTCTTCGAATATGACAAAAGCATCCCCCTGGCAGCTACTGTGGTGGAAAAACAAGAGGAAACAAATTATGTGCGGGAAAAAATAGTATTTCGAGGCATTCGTGACAGCCGGGTGCCGGGCTATTTGGCCATTCCAAGCAACGGTACCGGCCCCTATCCCTGTGTGCTGCAATTGCATGGGATTGGCGGCTCAAAGGCAAACTGGTGGGAGGATAATCGCATTTCAGGCAAACAGCTTACCGAGCAACTACTGGCCTCGGGATTTGCCGTGTTATCACTGGACGCGGCGTATCATGGAGAGCGCCTGATTGATAATGATTTTGAATCAGCAAGTGTCTTTGCCTTTGAGAAAGGGTGGTTAATGCGCGCCAGAGATATGGTGGTACAGTCAGTGGTGGAATACCGGAGGGCAATTGACTATTTAGCCGACCGGGAAGAAATCGACACCTCCAGAATAGGCCTGATCGGATACAGTCTGGGAGGTATGATGGCTTTCAATCTTTC
>JAUIKU010000308.1 GCA_030430675.1 Bacteroidia bacterium
CCGGCATTTAATTAACCTGGGCAAATACAACCTGGGATTCGCGGTATTGGTGCTTGGCTTAATTGTGGTCAGAGGGGGTATGTTGTTATTTGATTTCCCCGGTGCCATTTTGGATTTCCATATTTTTGACCCCCAATTGTATGCATCGTCCGATTTAAACCGGAGCCTGGGAGATCTGTTCTTTAACGAGGTGGTATTGCTGGTATTAGTGGTCTTTCTTTACCGGAACTATAGGAAATTTCCCTGGTATCACCAACTGAATAGCGTAACCAGCAGCGTGAAAAGCCTGGTGGCAATTGCCTGGATGGCTACCAGCATTTTTCTTTTCTATCTGCAGTACTATGTGATTACGCTGTTTTACCATTCACAATGGTCATTGGACATCGCTTCCATTATGGATTTTACTTTCGTGAAGTTCCTGAGTCTGGTGATCATAATAATAAATGCTCTGGTGTACTTTCTAATTACCCACCTGGCATTATCCGAATCCCAAAGAATACTGGGGAGATCGCTGAATCATTTGTTGTTGCACTACGCCATAGCTGGCCTGGTATTCGTGGTTGTGGCCATGATATTTAACTGGAGCTGGCCGGTAATCCTGACCCTTAGTACCATTTATCTGGGCTTGCTTTGTGCTTTGAACATTTCGAAATATCTGGGGAGGTTCAATTACATTTCCTTTCTCTACCTCTTTCTGGGGTGCCTGTTTTGCGCCATTATTGGAGCTTATGCCATCAATAGCTATGAGAGAATGGAAAACGTCAACAGGAAGCAACAACTGGCCGATCAATTGTTAAACGAAAGAGATTTCCTGGGTGAGTTTTTGCTTTCGGAAGCCGCAGCGAGTATCAGTAGGGATCAGTTTATCATCAATCAAATGATCTTTAATCCCTACACTTTAGCGGAACCCATTGTTAGAAAGATCCAGCGGGTCTATATGAATCAACACCTGGATCGTTACGATGTGTCCATAAATGTTTTTGATTCCAAGGGTGACCCGGTTACTTCCGCCGGGTCCTTCCTCAGATACCAGGATTTTGCCGGTACCTATGCCAATGGTAAGAATAGCACCGAACATGAGGACCTTTATTTCATCAACGAAATAACCGCCGACCACTTAAGCAGATATTTGCAGTTCATTCCAATTTACCATGGAGGTATGCGGATAGGACACATTGTACTGGATCTGAAATTAAAAAGAGTAATACCCAATACCGTGTATCCGGAATTACTAGTGCGAAATGAAAGCATGATTAAAGAGGACGGTTTCAGCTATGCCATATTTTCCCAGGGCAAGCTGATTAATAATTCAGGTTCATTTAACTATGCCAAGGATTTTAATCCCAAACAGCTGGAGTCGGAATTGGTATATCATCGCGGGATAAACCTGGAGGGATCACATCATTTAGCCATCAAGGGCCCCTCTGATCGTATAGCGGTAGTCAGCTCGGTGACTTACCCAATGCGCAATGTACTGGCAAATTTTTCTTTCTTGTTCATCATTTTTATTTTTTGCCTGATCCTGTTCATTCTGGTTTATGTTTTCATTTGGAAGCGTCGATCCGTAAAACTCAACTATGCCACACGCATCCAGTTATATTTGAATACCGCATTTTTTCTTCCATTGATTATTGTAAGCGTAACTACTCTCAGTCTGATTAGTTCGTACTCCAAGAAGGAAGTAATAGAAAAATATTTTGAGAAGGCCGAAGGTGTGAGAAATAACATTGTGAATACCCTGGAACAGTATAATCACGGTAATCTGGGCCACCCGGAAATGGATGAGAGCATTACCCAGCTTTCGCTGTATTCGGAACTGGACATTAACCTGTTCAACCCCAGGGGAAAACTACTCAGCACCAGCCAACCAAAAATCTATCAGTACAATCTTTTATCGGAGTATGTGAATCCAATTGCCTATAACAGTATCATTGAAGAACAAAGCAACAGCGTACTACTCAATGAATCGGTGGGCTTGCTGGAATATAAATCGGCTTATGTTGGCATTCGATCATTCGAATCAGGTCAGCTATTAGGTATACTTAGTATCCCATTTTTTGAATCAAAATACGAGCTGGACAAGGAACTGGTAGTAATCCTGATCAATATTCTCAACATTTTCACCTTCATCTTTATAGTAATCCTTATCGCTTCTTATTTTGCTTCCCGGGCCCTCACTGTTCCATTAAGTCTTATTACACAAAGAATCAAAAAAACCACTTTGACCGGGTACAACGAACCCCTGGAGTGGGAATCAGACGATGAGATAGGGCTTATGGTAGGAGAGTACAACCGGATGCTGAAAAACCTTGAAGCCAGTAAAACTGCACTGGCCAGGAGTGAAAAAGAATCTGCCTGGAGAGAGATGGCCCAGCAGGTGGCTCATGAGATTAAAAATCCATTGACCCCAATGAAGCTTACATTGCAGCATTTGAAAAGAACCCTGAGCCAGGGGAACTCCCATAACCAGAGTATCTCAGAAAAGCCATTGAACACCCTGTTGCAACAAATTGACACTTTGAGTGACATCGCCACTTCGTTCTCCAGTTTTGCCAAGATGCCCGTTCCCAAAAATCAGCGTTTTGAGATATCTTCTGTACTGAGAAAAACTATCCAGTTACATGACAACAACGCAGATCACAAAATTATTTTGGATCTGGAGGCGGGGAATCACTTTGTGGTGGGAGATCCTCAGCTTATGGGACGAATTTTTTCTAACTTGATCATTAATGGGATTCAATCCGTACCCCCTGGTAAGCTACCTGCCATTGAGATACGTTTAGCTACCAACAACAATCAGGTGACTATTACAATAAATGATAACGGGTCCGGAATTCCAGAGGAAATACGAGATAAGATTTTTATACCCAACTTCAGCACCAAGGACAGTGGTTCCGGCATTGGGCTTTCCATAGCAAAACGCGGCATTGAACATGCCGGAGGTAAGATCTGGTTCAATACCGGAGATAGTGGAACCACCATTTTTGTGGAGTTGCCATTAGTTGATTAATGCCGGTTAAGTGTAGCTATTTTTTACTTTTTTACTGCCTTCTTAACACCAGTATGCTCGCCCAGGGATTGGGTTCAAAATGCCGGTGGGTCAGTACTTTTAACCAGCCTTTGGTACTGGATTCGCTATCCGTGGACTCACAGAGTATTTTCTTTCCTGCGGATAGTACTGTAAAATTCGAATACGATTATTCCCGTGGTACACTAACTGTCAATACTTCCCGTTACGATTCGTTACAGGTGTGCTATCGGACTTTTGCCTTCTCCTTTCATAAAACCTATTCCAGAAGAACCCTGGATGAGTATGACTCCAGCGCGCTATTCAAAGTAAAGCCACCTGCTTCCGGTTGGATCGACGGAAGGGAGGAGTTGTTTGCTACCAATGAACTGTATAAAAGCGGTAGCCTCAGTCGTGGAGTCAGTTTTGGAAATAACCAGGATGTATTCGTAAACTCCAATTTGAATCTGCAAATGGAGGGTAAGCTGACCAACGATATTAACATCAGTGCGGTGATAACCGATCAGAACGTTCCTTTTCAGCCTGAAGGTAACACCCAGCAGCTGCAAGATTTTGACAAGGTACTAATCAATTTGTATAATGAATCCTTTTCTCTAAGTGCCGGGGATGTGATTTTGAAACACCAGGGACATCCTAAGGGAGAGTCATACTTTCTTCAGTATTACAAGAATGTGCAGGGTGGGTTGTTGCAAACCAACTACTCCCTGTTGAAGGGACAGGCTCAAAGCACTGTGGGTGTGTCTATTGCAAAGGGAAAATTTGCCTCGATTCAGATAGCACCACTGGAGGGAGTTCAGGGGCCATATAAGGTAAAGGGTCCTAACAACGAGCGCTTTGTGGTGATTTTAGCGGGATCGGAGAAAGTTTTTGTGGATGGGAAATTATTGGGGCGTGGTTACAATTATGACTACGTGGTTGATTACAATCTGGGAGAGATTACTTTTACAAACCGGGTGCTGATCACCAAGTACACCAGGATCAGAGTTGATTTTGAGTATTCAGAC
>JAUIKU010000059.1 GCA_030430675.1 Bacteroidia bacterium
AAACAGATCCACTACGTGCCAGATGTACTGGTATCACATTATATTCCGGATAAACGCATACAGGAAGAGTATATAAAAAATATGGCAAAAGGTATAGGTAAGAGTGAAGCGGTCAGAGTGGGACAGGGGACTGTCTTTGACGTTATCGGTAAGTGGTTTGAAGAATTTTTTAAAATTGCCGCAACCGCTATCTTAGTGATTTTATACGGTATGTCAGGAAAATGGGCCAAAGCCAGGATGCTGGTAAGGTTCAGATTATGGGTATTTGGGAGTTTCATAAAGGGATAATATTGGATGGTACTTAAGATCCAAAGTTTTCTGGTAAACCTGGGTGAGGTAATAGTTTCACTTATACGCATCATTTTACTGGCCAAATGGAATGTGAAGCTTGAAAAGCCCCGGCACCAGGAATGTGTGATACTGGCAAATGGCCCTTCTTTGAGCCAAATGATTCAGGAACACGCCCACTTTTTACAAGATAAAGATCTCATTTGCGTCAATCATTTTCCCAGTACCGAATACTACCAGAGGTTTCAGCCCGGTTTGTATGTCACTTCTGCTCCCGACCTTTGGCTGGATGACATCGATGACTTTTTTGTGGAACAGAGCAACGGATTATTCAAGACCATGGCAGCAAACACACAGTGGCCGCTGGCAATGCATATTCCCTACGAATCCCGTAAATTCCGCCGGTGGCAAACCGCTCTGAGATCCAACTCCGACATTAAGCTCGTGTTCTACAATAATACGCCAATCGAAGGCTGGAGATGGTTTAGGCACCTTTGTTTTAGATTAAATCTCGGAATGCCCAGACCCCATAATGTGCTTATCCCCTGTTTGACACATGCCATCAATATGGGTTATCGCCGAATATACCTATGGGGAGCCGACCACAGTTGGCTATCCGAGATTTCTGTAAACGATCAGAACCAGGTATTAATTAATCAAAAACACTTTTACGATCATCAAACTTCACAGGGCAAACCCTTGGATAAAAGAGGCGTGGGACAGCGGAATATGCCGGAGTTATTGACTAAGTTTGTCCATGCTTTTAATGGCTACTTTGTTTTAAAAGAATACGCTGAAAGTCGGGGCATATCTATTATCAATGCTACTCCGGGGTCATATATTGACGCTTTTGAAAGGGTTGACCTGACTTCTCCAGAACTGATACCATGACCATATTCGATAATTATAATCCGCCTGTAGTGGTAGCCGAAATCGGGTGCAACCACATGGGCGAAATGTCAATTGCCAAAGAACTGATAAAGCTGGCTGCTGGCACCGGATCTCAGTATGCTAAGTTTCAAAAACGGCATCCCAGGGAATTGCTTTCGGAGGAACAGTACAACTCGCCACATCCCTATCAGCCCTTCAGCTTTGGCGAAACCTATGGTGCCCACCGGGAATATCTTGAGTTTACCGGGGAACAGCACCAGCAATTAAAACAGTGCTGCCAGGAAAATGGGATTGGATATGCCACCAGTGTGTGGGACAGCACTTCCGCCAATGAAATCATAGCACTCGATCCGGACTACATAAAAGTGCCCAGTGCCTGTAACAACCATTTTGAGATGCTGGAAATACTGAGGGATTCATACCAGGGAGATGTGCATGTGAGTTTTGGCATGACTACCAGAGAGGAGGAGCAAAAGGTGATCGAATTTTTCGAAACCGGTAAGAATACCGGCCGGTTGGTAATTTACTCCTGTACTTCCGGATACCCTGTTCCCTTCGAGGATACAAATTTATTGGAGATAGTCAGACTGCGTAAAAGTTATGGTCATCGGGTAAAGGCAATCGGGTTCTCCGGTCATCATCTGGGAATTGCCATAGATCAGGCAGCTTATACTTTGGGTGCTAACTGGATAGAAAGGCACTTTACCAAGGACCGAACCTGGAAAGGCACTGACCATGCTGCCTCATTAGAGCCAGGAGGACTACAGAAGTTGGTCAGGGACCTCACTGCAACCTATAAAGCTTTACATTTCAAACCTGAGGAAATACTGGAAATAGAAAAGATGCAGAGAGAGAAACTTAAATACAGGAAGTCATGAGTGTGGTGGCCTTAGTACCGGCTCGTTGTGGCAGCAAGTCTATCAGATTAAAGAACATCCGGTCGTTTTGTGGTAAACCTCTGTTGTACTGGAGCTTAAATGCTTTGGAAAATGCCGGCAGCGTAGATCGTATTGCAGTAGCCACCGATTGTGAAGAAATTATATCCTGTGTGAAAAGTTTTGAACTCTCCAAAGTCGATATTTTCCACCGTCAGCAGGAAAATGCCAGGGATACCAGCTCCACGGAAGATGTTATTCTTGAGTATATAAATGCCACCAATCCCGCAGATGAGGACCTGTTGTTGCTGGTTCAGGCTACCAATCCATTTAGCACTTCAAAAAATTTCGAAGGTGCCATCAAACAGTTGCAAACCCAGGGAACAGACTCATTGCTCAGTTGCAGCAGGGTCAAGCGATTTCTTTGGGCTATGGATGGCAAACCGATAAATTATGACTATGGTAAACGTCCGCGACGGCAGGACTTTGAAGGGACCATGATGGAGAACGGAGCGTTTTATCTAAACAGCATAAAGAATATAAAAGAATCGCAAAACAGATTAAGTGGCAATATTGGCATCTACGAGATGCCGGCATTCGCGGTACTGGAGCTTGACGAGGAGGATGACTGGTGGCAGGGTGAGAACCTGATGCGCAAGTATTTGTTACCGGTACCCGGTCCCGGGAAAATCAGATTGTTTCTTTCTGATGTAGACGGTGTTCTTACCGACGCCGGTATGTACTACAGTGAACAGGGTGACGAATTAAAGAAATTCAACACCTATGATGGAATGGGATTTCAACTACTGCAAAAAAGAGGCATAAAAGTTGGGATCGTAACCAAGGAAGATCGCCAATTGAACCGCAGACGGGCTCACAAGTTGAATCTGGACTATCATTTTCACGGGGTTGAAGACAAGTTGTCGCTGGTAACAGGGTTATGCCAGGAATTGGGAATCAGCCTGGAGGAAGTGGCCTATATCGGTGATGACGTGAACGACCAGGAACTGCTACTGGCAGTAGGTATAGCAGCATGTCCGGCGAGTGCCCGTTCCCTCATCAAGTCAATTCCCGGAATTATCAGGCTAAGTAGTTCCGGTGGTGCAGGGGCAGTACGCGAACTGGTTGAAGATCACCTGCTGCAACTCACCGAGCACTAAGCATGGATCATTCTACAAATTACAAGCAGTGGGGATAATTGGCCGCCAAACCATAAAGTCAACCATTTACATATATTTGGGTGTACTGGTTGGGTTTTTGGTAAGGGCACAGCTGTTTCCGGAGTTTTTGAGTGAAGCTCAGATTGGAGTAATAGCCCTAATTGTATCCTACGGATCTATTTTTGCAGAAGTGGCCATGCTGGGTTTTAAACATGCGGCCATCAGGTATTTTCCATATTTCCGCAACCAGTCACAAGGACATGGCGGATTCCTGTCACTGTACCTGCTGGTAATCTCTGCCGGGTTTATCATCTTTTTGATGCTGTACTTGCTGGTAGGTGAATTGTTGGTTCATTCTGCCGAAACTGCACTATTTGATCAATACTATTATCTGTGTATCCCATTAACCGCAGGCATATTGTTATTTACGGTAATGGACAACTACAATTCCGTGCTTTATAATGCCTCTACCGGTGTCTTGCTGAGGGAGTTTGGACTTAGGCTGCTGACACTGCTGGCGCTTATCCCTTTGATCTACGGATTGATAGGGTTTGATTTCTTTACCCAAATTTACGTAGGTACATATCTCATAATCGCCCTGCTCATGGTGTTGTTTGTAGTATGGCGGGGCCAATGTCATTTGAATTTCAGGTTCAAAGCCATTGAAAAAAATATGATCAGGGCGATGGCAGGAATAAGCGTTTTTGGATTCATGACAGGGTTGACCAATGTGGCCATTTTACAGGTTAACAACATCATGATCAATGAATTCTATGATGAGGCTCAGACCGGCATATACATTACTAACTTCTTTTTTGCCACACTTATACTGCTACCCTCCAGAGGTTTGAACAAAATAGCCCCTACCCTGATCTCCGATGCTTTCAAGAATGACGATATACCCACCATTGAAAGAATACAGGTTAAGAGTACCGTGAACCAACAATTGATTGGCACATTGGTCTATATCGGTCTCCTTATCAATCTTTCCAATGTCTATAAAATTCTTCCGGATTCTTATGCCATTGGTAGCTGGGTTATCGTTTTGACAGGCCTGGCAAACGTAGTGCAAATGACCAGTGGCGTGGGCAGTGCCATCATCGGGTTTTCCGGTTTTTATCGATACAACACCTATCTATCGGCACTGCAACTGGGCTTGTTGATTATCTTAAACATAGTATTGTTGCCCACTCTGGGCATTACCGGGGCTGCATTGGCAAATTTGGTCACGCTGGTGGTACTGAACATATTGAAATTTCTGGTAGTAAAAAGAAAATTTGGCATCCAGCCTTACCACCGGAATCACCTGTGGGTTTTACTAATCTCCTTGTTTTGCCTGTTGTTGAATATGCTTATACCCCTGCAAAAGCTGTTTGTGGTGGACATTCTGGTACGAAGCAGCCTTATCACCACAGTGTTTGTAACGTTGAATTATCTTTTAAAAACATCGCCACAACTAAATGATAATATCAATAAAGCGTTGCGATTGTTGAGAATTCCATAATAAATATTTTACTTTGACCTGCTTTTTGATAAACCGTTATGATGAAAAAGGTAGCAGTCTATACTTCCGGTGGTGATGCCCCCGGGATGAATGCGTGTATCAGAGCCGTGGTACGTGGTGCCATCTACCATGGTGCGGAAATTCACGGTATACGGTATGGCTACAACGGCATGATTAAAGGAGATATCAAACCCATGAATTCATATTCGGTGAGCAATATAATTCAAAAGGGTGGTACCATATTGAAATCAGCCCGCAGTGATGAATTCAAGACCAAGGAAGGCCGCCAGAAAGCTTACGATCAATTGCAGAAGCACGGCATTGAAGGATTGATATGCATTGGTGGAGACGGGTCGTTTACCGGGGCCAAAATTTTCTACGAGGAATTTGGCGTGGCGGTAGTTGGAGCACCCGGAACCATCGACAACGATATCTATGGCACGGACTTCACCATCGGCTTCGATACCGCGGTAAACACCGCCATTCAGGCTATTGATAAAATTAGAGATACCGCCGACTCCCACGACAGAATATTTTTCATCGAAGTGATGGGGAGAGACTCGGGATATATCGCTATCCGGTCAGGGATTTGCGGAGGAGCAGAACTGGTACTGGTGCCGGAAACCGCCACTACTGCAGAAGATGTAATTAACACACTGAAGAAGGGTAAGGACAGATCCAAGACTTCCAGCATTGTGGTAGTTGCCGAAGGAGATGAAATTGGTGGAGCCATGGAAGTGGCAGCCAAGGCCAGAGAAGCGTTGGTGGATGCAGATATCAGAGTTGCTACCCTGGGCCACATTCAAAGAGGAGGAGCACCTACGGCAAAAGATCGCATCCTGGCCAGCAGAATGGGACTTAGCGCTATTGAGGGATTGCTAAACGGACGAAAAAACGTTATGGCAGGAGTAATGAAGGACGAGTTGGTTTATACCCCGTTCGAGCATGCTATTACCATTAAGAAAACCCTTAGTCCTGACCTGCTGAGGATGGTCCAGATTTTCAACTACTGATCGGCCGGGGCCACTTTTCTGAGATACTTCCATATGGACTGTAAATCACTGGCAGCAAACCATCGAATGGAATCATCTTTCCCAAACCAGGTGTGCTGCCGTTTCGCGTATCTCCTGCTGTTTCTCTTTAACAATCTTACCATCTCCTCCCGGTCATACAACCCATCCAAATGGCCAAAAACTTCCTGGTAACCAACCGTCTGCAGAGGCTTCAGATCCTTAAACGGGTAAAGAGCCACCGCTTCTTCAAAAAGTCCCCCTCTCAACATTTGATCCATCCGCTCATTTATCCTTTGGTAAAGCTCCTGACGATCACGACGTAATCCAATTTTAACGATGCGAAAAGGTCTCGGTTGCCTGGTACCGGTTAAGTATTGGGAGTAGGGCTTACCGGTTGCCTGGCTAACTTCCAGAGCCCTGATCACCCGTCGGGGATTTTCCAGATCCAGCATCTGCAGGACATCACGATCCAAAGCAGTTAATTCTTTAACCAGTGACTCCAGACCTTCTTTTTTTAATTTTTTTTCAAGGTTTTCACGAACGCTGTCGGGTACATCAGGAACCTTGTCCAGGCCATCGGTAACCGCTTTGACATAAAGACCTGATCCTCCTGCCATAATACAATAATTCCCCTGCCGAAAAACACTATCCAGGACACTGAGCGCATAGTTTTCAAATTCGGCCACAGTTACCGGCTGACTAATACCATGTGAATTGATAAAGTGGTGCTTTATCTTTTTTAACGCTGTATCACTGGGTTTGGCAGTGGCAATACCCAGTTCCCGGTAACACTGTCGTGAGTCTGCTGATAGAATTTCACAGCGATATCTTTTGGCCAATTCAATGGCTAGTTCTGTTTTACCGGTGGCGGTAGCACCTACCACAACTACCAGGGTTTTTGAGGAAACAGGATGGGCCATTATTGTGTTTTGAAGCAAATATATTCTAAATTTATTACTACATGACCGACCGTAAAAATTGCCAATCCCTAATTTTTAAAAAGTCCCTGGCAAATGAGTTTTGACAGTGCAAAGAAAGATGATCTGATCCGGGAGATTGAACGATTGCAGCAGGTGGTTTCCAGCCTGCAAAAAGAGGAAAAAGGTCAACGGGTTGTCAAGAATGACCTGGATCTGATGGCTAAAAGTCAGAAACAGACCATTGGTAAGATCCAGAAGTCCCTGAATAATTCCGAGCTAATAGCCGTAACCACCAATCTCGAGGGAATAATTCAGTATTGTAACAAGGCCATTTGTACAGCTACCGGTTACACTAAAAAGGAACTGATAGGGAATAGCGTTTTCGACCTTCTGGTACCCAAGGAATTAAAGGAAGTTTACATAGGCTATCACAAGAGGTTTATTGAAAAGGGCGAACTACCGCAAAACCTCAAAGACAGGATACTGGGTAAATCCGGTCGCTGGACTTATATAAAGTATCTAAGCTTTGTCTTGAACAACCCTGAAGACCCCGAAAGCAATCTTACCATTATTGCCAAAGACATTACCGAAAAAGACAAGATCGCCTCCACACTGGAAAAATCCAATGCCAGGTTACAGGAGTTGTTCAACAATGCCCATGACCTGATTCTGGTAACTTCCATCGAGGGTGAATTCAAATTTTCGAATCAATCCTGGATCGATTCCATAGAATATTCGAAAGAGGAACTTAAAAGACTCAGGTTTAATGATCTGGTACACCCTGATTACCAGGCACATACTGCAAGCTTTTTGAAACATTTGGCACTGGCGGAGACCTCTGGGAAATTGGAAACAATCCTGGTGTCAAAAATGGGCAGGAGCATATTTCTCTCGGGAAGTGTCACTTGCAGTTACGAAAACAATCAACCCTCGGAGTACCGGATTATTTTCCATGATATCTCAGAAAGGGTTCGCACCGAGAAGATCAGGAATCTCTATTACGGAATTGCCAACCAATGCATTCACAGCCACACTTTTGAAGACCTGTATAAAAATATCCACAGCGAACTTAACATATTTATGGATGCCAGTAATTTTTACTTTGCCATCCTGGATGATGATTCGTTCCAAATTCCCTTTTATGTTCGGGACAATCGAAAAATCCCCTGTCCCCGG
This sequence comes from Bacteroidia bacterium, assembly GCA_030430675.1. Lineage (GTDB taxonomy): Bacteria > Bacteroidota > Bacteroidia > Cytophagales > Cyclobacteriaceae > SZUA-3. The sequence goes on from JAUIKU010000059.1 coordinate 7,828, forward strand.
CATGATTTTGAAACGGAAATAACCAAGTATGCTCTGGAAGTCAATAAATCGCTTATTATCACCGAGGAAGATTTCGTCTCCTTGCAACAGGAGGGAATAACCGGTGACATGAAGAACATTCCCAGCGTATGGTTAGGTGCCCCTCTGCGTCTGGAGCAGGAAAGCCTGGGATTGATAGCGGTGTTCTCCTACGTTAAACCCGCTCCTTTCCATCGATTGGACCTGGATCTACTCGATTTTATTTCGGGTCAGATTTCCCTTTCAATTAACCGGAAGAGAAATGAGGAAAAAATCACCAATCAGACAGCCAGGCTCAATGCGATCTTTGAAAGCAGTTCTCATTTGATCTGGTCGGTAAACTCGGAGCTGGAACTGACTTCCTTTAATCAGAATTATTCTCGTACCATCAATAAGTATTTTGGCCAACGTCCCAAACCCAATCAAAAAATCTCAAAAACCTCAAACCTGCCAACCAGAAAAGAGCCTGAAGATTTCTGGGCTGGCAAATACCAACAGGTACTTAGAGGAAAAAGCCTGCATTTTGAAACTCAATATCAGGGTGATTACGGTAATGAGATTTGGCTGGATATACATCTCAACCCGATATTTCGCAGCGATGGTTCGGTCAAGGAGATCTCGGGAATTGCTCACGATGTAACGGATAAAAAAAGGTCTGGTCTGGCATTGCGTGAAAGCGAAGAAAAGTTCAGGAACATCTTCGAATCCTTCCAGGACCTGTACTTTAAATGTACCCCTAAAGGCAATATACTGATGGTTAGCCCTTCAGTTTTTGAGATGACAGGGTATGAACAGCATGAAGTACTGGAAAAGAACGTTACCAACTATTACCTGTATACCACCAAAACCAAGGATCTGTTAAGGCAGTTGGTGCAATTCAGGAGTGTGAGAAACTTTGAAGCCTCGCTGGTAAGAAAAGACGGGAAAATAATTCAGTGTATTTGTAACGTACGATTAAAGGCAGATAACCGGGGGTCGCTGGAGATTGAAGGTGTTTTAAGAGATATCACCCAGTTAAAAGAAACCAACGAGCAACTGATACAAGCCAAAGAGGTTGCGGAAAGATCCCTGCGGGTGAAGGAAGAGTTCCTGGCGAATATGAGCCATGAAATACGGACGCCGATGAACGGCATTATCGGTATGTTGGATCTACTGGCATCCAGTCCGTTGCAACCGCATCAGGCCGAGTATCTGGACACCATCAAGAAGTCTTCGGGATTATTAATGGAAATACTGAATGATATCTTAGACCTGTCCAAGATAGAAGCAGGTAAGATGAAACTGCGAAAATCTGCGGTGGAATTACGTCAGGTAATCGGTAAACTGGTGGCTTTATTCTCTCAACAAGCAACTAGTAAAAGAATCAACCTGGCCTATTATATTAATCCGCGTCTGCCGGAATATGTGATTATAGATGAAACCAGGTTGATGCAAATTATCTCAAACCTGATTTCCAATGCCTTAAAGTTCACCCCGGATGGTGGTAGTGTACATCTAAGCATGAAGCCTCAGTTCAAATACGACCAGACCCATGTGATCAAGGTAAGTATCAGGGACACAGGCATTGGCATAGCCAAGGAACAGTTAGACAGCCTGTTTAAGAGTTTTAGTCAGCTCGATCACTCATCGACCAAGGCATTTGCCGGTACCGGGCTGGGTCTCAGAATATCCAAAGAACTGTGCGAGTTGATGAATGGAAATATCGGTGTCTATTCCACTCCAAACCTGGGCAGCACTTTTTGGTTCACCTTCGAAGCCCTGTCTACTACCAGAGAGATGGTAGATAAAGAGAAAAAAGAAGAGGTGGCCCCGGAAGTTTTTACCGACTACCATCCCAAAATACTTTTGGTGGATGACAATCAGGTGAATCAACAGGTTGCCAGGGAAATGCTGAAGTCAGCTGGATGCCGGGTGGAACTGGCACAAAATGGTCATGAAGCTATAGAGAAGGCAACTACCAAAGACTTCGACCTGATCTTTATGGACATTCAAATGCCGGAAATGGATGGAGTTACCGCCACCCAAAAGCTTAAGAAGATGAACCTGCCAAAGTTGCCCCCGATTGTAGCCATGACGGCCTATGGAATGGAGCTGGACCGCGACCGGTTCTTAAGCCAGGGGATGGATGATTATTTGTCCAAACCCATAAAGTCTCATAAGCTGGTAAGTAAAGTAAGGAAGTGGGTTGGTGGTGTCCCGGACCAGGAACAACCGGTGGATGAAAACAATAATCATCAGTTAAGTATCCTCAATCAGGAGATCATCTCGCAGCTGAGAAAGTACAGCGGCCCTGAAATGGTAAGGGAAATTTTGAAAGATTTTGAGCGTGAAACACAGGAACAATTAGATCAGTGCCTGCAATCCTTAAAGGAGGAAGACTATCATACCATTCTCAGGGATTTGCATACCTTGAAGGGAAGTGCCGGTACACTTGGTGCAGAAAAACTGGCGGATAAGGCAAAACAGGTAGAAGGCGACCTAAAAGAACAGAAATACCAAAAAGCTCCGGTTGGTCTTCAGGAACTCAACAAAATATTTAAGGAATTTCAGGATAATTACCACAATTATCTAAATTTATGAAGCTAAAACATTGAATCTCATGTCAAAGAAGGTATTAGTCGCCGAGGATAGTTCTGTCATACAGAATCTTACCAAGAAGATTTTGCAAATGCAAAGTTTTAAGATATCATCTGTGAAAAACGGTCAGGAGGTTCTTGATGCTTTGCAGAAGGAAAATTATGACATCATCCTGATGGATATCAATATGCCGGTGATGGATGGCATGGAATGTACCCGAAACATCAGGGCGCTTCCGGATCCGGTTAAATCTCAAATTCCCATTGTGGCCATCACTGGCAATGCTCCGAATTATTCCATTGACGATTTCAAAGAAGCCGGAATTAACGAATATCTACCCAAACCACTAAATTTTGATACTCTGGTAGAAACTGTGAAGAAGTACACGGAAGCATAGTCTGAATGGAAATTAAGTATACCAAACATTTTTTGAACAAGCTGGAAGACCTCTTTAGTGAAACAGAATACCAGTTGCGATATGAAAAAGGGTCATTTAATTCTGGTTACTGCATCTTACACAATAACAAAGTTGCAGTGGTGAACAAGTATTATACCACTGAAGGTAAGATAAATTGTTTGTTGGACATCTTGAGAAACATCCGGGTAGATGCCAAGACACTGGGTGATAAAAATCAAAAATTGTACCTCGGCCTTTTCCAAACCGCCATTGAACTTTGAAAGTTACATTTCTTGGTACCGGAACCTCTCAGGGTGTTCCTGTAATAAATTGTTTCTGTCCGGTGTGTACTTCACTGGATTACAGGGATAAAAGACTGCGAACATCCATCCTCATTCAAAACCACCGGCACAATGTGGTAGTCGATTGCGGTCCGGATTTCAGACAACAGGCTTTGGTGAACCGAATGAATCGTCTGGATGCCATAGTATTTACCCACGAGCACAAGGATCATGTTGGAGGCCTGGATGAGATCCGACCTTTTAATTTCCAGCAAAAGTCTGACATCCCCGTTTACGCCAGTAACCGGGTGATCAACCACTTAAAAATGGAATACCCCTATATATTCACCGAATACCAGTACCCGGGAATTCCCAAAATTGATATCAGGGAGATAGATGGCAGCCCATTTGAGATCATGGGAATAAGTTTTACCCCGATTGAGGTATTCCATCACAAGCTACCGGTTTGGGGATACCGAATCAATGATTTTACCTACATCACGGATGCCAATTTGATTAAAGAGGAAGAGAAGAGGAAAATTCATGGCACCAAAACCCTGGTGTTGAATGCCTTGCAAATAGCTCCTCATATCTCGCATTTTAATCTGGAACAGGCACTGGCTATGGTGGATGAACTTCAACCTGAAGTTGCCTACTTTACACACATAAGCCACCGGCTGGGACTTCATCAGGAAATTTCGGATGCGCTTCCTGCCAATGTTCATCTGGCGTATGATGGACTAACCCTAAATATTTAAAGTTGCACAATAGTTACTTTGTTTTGCGGGCATTGGGTCGCCGCTTAAGTCAACTTTTAGCGGGTTGTATGCTGCACTCATGCTACTCTCAGGACAAGGATGAGTTGGTAATTATCTTCGTAAAAAACCGGCAGCAACATTTTTTACATGCCATTGCACGTCCCGAATTTTCTATGATCAGGGTCCCACATGATCTAAAAAGAGCCAGGAAAAACAGTGTAAGCCTGTTTCCTGAATTGAATGGGGCTAAGGTACTGGAGGTGTATTGTATCGAAAATGAGCGCTGTCTCTGCATTTCCTTTGACAGGGATAGAAGCCTGCTATTTAAACTGTTTGGTCACCAATCCAACGTTTTATTAACAGACAAAGGAATTGTATCACGCATATTTAAACAGAATTTGAAAGCAGATCTCAGTCTTTCCCTGAATGAGCTTAAAAAAGAGGTCACCATAAGTAAGACGAAGCTTAAAGAATGCAATTGGGATTTTGCCCGGATGTGGCCACCTCTGGGTGGTCGTGTGAGGAAGCATATCGAAGCATTGGGTTACCACCAAATGGATGACGAAGCTAAGTGGGCATTAATACAGGAGGTACTGGATCAACTGCAGACACCGTATTACTTCCTCTATAACCAGAATGAAATCCCGGTGTTAACCTTATTTGAACCGTTGAACTGGACACTGCGCACCAAAGATGTTGTGGAAGCGCTGAATGGGTTCTACACTAATTTCGTCCGGGCCCACACCCTTAAAAGGTTAAAGCGCGAAGTGCTGGTAATCCTTGAAAGGAAAAAGAAAAGAGCCAAAGGGGTAGTTGTTAAAAGCAGGCAACGGTTGGCCCAGTTGGAACAAAGTAAAAGTTACCGGGAAATGGCTGACATCATAATGGCCAATCTACATACCATTCCAAATCGTGCTTCTTCCATTCAACTACCAGATTTCAAAACCGGTGAATTGGTGACTATTAAATTAAAGCCTCTTCTCAGTGCCCAGAAGAATGCTGAACAGTATTACCGTAAATCAAAAAACCAGAACAAAGAGCTGAAGGTATTGAAAAATAACCTTGAGACCAACCGCCAAAAAGTTGAGGATCTTGAACGACATATTGTATTTATACGGAATTGTCAGCAGCCAAAGGATCTGAAGCGTTACGCCAGTGAGCACGAAATCCTTTCCGGGCAATCGGCCGAGGTTGATGGTCCGAAATTCAAGGAATACCGATTTCTGGGATATCTTATTTTGGTGGGAAGAAATGCCGCCAACAACGATCTTCTCACCCTGAAATATACGCACAAGGACGACCTGTGGCTGCATGCCAAGGATGTCAAAGGTTCACATGTGGTAATAAAGCAAATTCCCGGCAAACCATTTCCGGGGCCGGTGATTGAAAAAGCCGCAGAATTAGCTGCTTTCTACAGCAAACGCAAGCAAGATAGCCTGTGCCCAGTTATTTACACACCCAAAAAATATGTTCGGAAGCGGAAAGGAACAGCAGCTGGCCAGGTGGTTGTTGAAAGAGAAAATGTGCTTCTGGTCAAGCCCTACAGCGGATCATTCCACGATGGCAATCTTCAATGAATTGGTACGATACCTGGCTTGAATTGGCATTGAAGCGGTATTGATTATTACGTCCCCGGTATTAAGAATTCCCTTATCCCGCAATACATTTTCAATATCTGAAAAAGTAATATCGGTACTCTCCATGTTGTCGTAATAGTAACTTCTGACACCCCAAACCAAGTTCAGAGTAAATGGCAACGATTTGTTGTGGGTAAAAACAAATATATGGGCTTTGGGTCTGTTTCCGGCAATCCGGTAAGCGGTGTACCCCGATTCGGTCATACCGGTTATGGCTACCGCATTGGTATCTCTGGCCAGTCTGCAGGCAGATAATATCAGATTGTTGTTGTAATAGGAGTCGGAGGATGGATCCAGTTTACGGTGTTTAAAATAGATATCAGCCTTATTTTCAACCGATTGTATGGTCCGGGACATACTTTTTATCACATTAATCGGATACTTACCTACCGCAGTTTCAGCCGATAGCATCAATGCATCTGCACCATCTATTATGGAATTAGCAATATCGTTGGTTTCCGCACGGGTAGGCCTGGCATTCTCGATCATGCTTTCCATCATTTGGGTAGCAATGATTACCGGCTTGAACTGCTTGTTACATTTTTTAACGATAAGTTTTTGTACCATAGGCACGTCTTCCATTAATGTTTCCACCCCCAGGTCACCCCGGGCCACCATCAATCCGTCGGAGGCATCAATAATATCGTCGAGTTCGGTAAGCGCCTGTGGCTTCTCAATTTTTGCAATTACCTTACAGTTTTTATTTGAGGCGCTTATTATTTCCTTCAGTTGTTTAACATCATTGGCAGTCCGGACAAAAGAAAGGGCAATCCACTCCACGTCATTTTCCAGGCCGAACTCCAGGTCCTTGCGATCTTTTTCCGTTAAGCTGGGCGCACTAACATCGGTATAGGGCAAGTTAATGCCTTTTCGGGGCTTAAGCGGGCCACCATGCACCACCTTGGTAAACACCTGCTCATGGTCAGAACCAGTAACTACCACTTCAATTTTCCCATCGTCAATAAGTATAATATCGTCTACCTTGACATCCGATGACAACGGTTTATAGGTGGTACTTACCCGTTCAGCGGTACCAAGCACCTCTTCTGTAGTAATAATGAAAGAGGCTCCTTCTTCCAGCTGTACTTCACCGTTTTCCACTTCACCAATCCTTATTTTGGGTCCCTGAAGATCTTGAAGGATACAAACATAGGTACCAAGTTCTTCATTCAACTCCCTGATATTATTGAGGACCAGCTGGTGATCTTCATGCCGTCCATGAGAAAAGTTCAGCCTGAAAACGTCAACACCATTGAGAATAAGCTGTCTAAGCATTTCCCGACTGCGGGTAGCAGGGCCAACGGTAGCTACTATTTTTGTTTTATTAAATGAGGGTTCGGTACTCATAAACAATTAGAAAATTAGATTATCTCTGGACTTCAATTGGTCCAGATCGATCAGATTAGCCATTTGAATTCCTTGGATGGATTTTATGATTTCACGGGCTTCCTGTACCACAAAACTGTCCTCAAAGCCTTCAATTAACATTAGAAAGTCGAATTGTTTTAATTCAGGAACTAGAAACTGACTGGCCCCAACATCTTCCCGGGAGCGATTTCGAATTAGTCTTACCCTGCTGTGTTCGGTTTGGTAAAGGTAGTTGCTAATACAAAGCTTTTCATTTCCAAGAAAGCAGACTATCTCATCTTTTTGTTTTATCAGATGAATGTCCAAATCCCGATTGATTACCCAGGCCAATTTATACTCTCTTAGTTGAGAAGCTATAGCCAAAAGTGAAAAATCAAAGTCAACACTCGCTATTAATTTGTTCTTCTTCATAGGCCCATCAGTCGGGCGTTAAAGCTAATAAAATATATGGATTAAAGCGTATTTATGGACCTCAAAACAGGCTTTGTTGAAGTTTATCAAATAGTTTGACATTATTGTATGAAATGTATTTCTTTGCAGAGTATTTTCACTAAATAATTTATACAATGTCTGATATAGCACAAAAAGTCAAAGGGATTATTATAGACAAACTAGGTGTTGAAGAGTCGGAAGTAACTCCCGAGGCAAGTTTCACGAATGATCTGGGGGCTGATTCCTTAGACACCGTAGAACTCATTATGGAATTCGAGAAAGAATTTAACATTTCAATCCCCGACGATCAGGCCGAAAACATCGCCACTGTTGGCCAAGCAATTTCTTACTTAGAAGAGAACGTAAAGTAATTTAGGTAACTTACCTAAACCCCCCATATTTTAATGCAGCTCAAACGCGTTGTAATAACCGGCCTTGGAGCCCTTACCCCTATTGGAAATACTGTACCGGAATATTGGAAGAATTTAACCAAAGGGGTAAGCGGCGCGGCCCCTATTACCCGCTTCAACGCTGATAAGTTCCGGACACGCTTTGCCTGTGAAGTCAAGAACTTCGATGCAGAAGATTATCTCGACCGCAAGGAAGCCCGGAAAATGGATCCGTTTACCCGCTATGCCATGGTTGCCTGCCAGGAGGCCATGAGCGATTCTGGCTTGGATCTTGATCAAATAGACCGTGATCGTGCCGGGGTTATCTGGGGATCCGGGATTGGAGGACTAAGGACATTCCAGGACGAAGTAACCGGTTTTTCACAAGGAGACGGCACTCCCCGATTTAACCCATTCTTCATCCCCAAGATGATTGCCGATATCAGTGCCGGGTATATGTCGATCAAATACCAGTTTCGCGGGCCCAACTTTGTCACCGTGTCGGCATGTGCTTCTGCTACCAACGCCCTCATAGATGCCTTTACTTATATTCGAACAGGCAGAGCCGATATCATTATTTCCGGTGGATCGGAAGCAGCGGTAACCGAAGCGGGAATTGGAGGATTCAACGCTATGAAAGCTCTTTCTGAACGCAATGACGACCCGTCCACTGCCTCGAGACCCTTCGACAGGGACCGGGATGGTTTTGTGCTGGGGGAAGGAGCCGGAGCATTGATCCTGGAAGATTACGACCATGCCAAAGCCCGGAACGCGCGAATTTATGCGGAATTAATCGGTGGAGGAATGTCTGCCGACGCCCATCATATCACGGCTCCTCATCCGGAAGGTATAGGAGCCACCAATGTGATGAAAAAGGCCTTACAGGACGCAAATATCGACCCCGAAGAAGTTGACTATATCAATGTACATGGCACTTCAACACCTTTGGGCGACATCAGTGAGACGTTGGCCATCAAGAAAGTATTTGGTGACCATTCATACAATCTGAATATCAGCTCTACCAAGTCGATGACCGGACATCTGTTGGGTGCAGCCGGAGCAATTGAGGCCATCGCTTCGATTATGGCCATACAGAATCAAATGATTCCACCCACCATTAACCACTTTACCGACGACGAAAATCTGGATAACCGATTAAATCTCACCTTCAACACGGCCCAGGAACGTACGGTTAATGTCGCTCTGAGCAACACCTTTGGTTTTGGAGGTCACAACACCTCCATCATTTTTAGAAAGGTTTAAGATTAGTGTCATTTTGGAAGCAATTCCGGAAAAGATTATTCCCATCCACTAAGGATAGACAGTTCCGTCGAGATATAGCTCGATTGACCGGTAGCTACCCGGTAAACATCGATCTTTATAAACTGGCTACTCTACATAGTTCCGTGGGTAAAATTTCCAAGCAGGGCAACCGGGTCAGCAATGAACGCCTGGAATTCCTGGGGGATGCCATCCTCAGTATGGTTATTGCCGAGTTTTTATTCAAGAAATACCCCGATAAGAATGAGGGGTTCCTTACCGAGATCCGATCCAGGATTGTAAAAAGAGATACTCTTAACAGGTTGGCAGCCAAAATAGGTGTTCCAGAACTGGTGGAGATTCAGGATAAAAACCATAGAAAAAGGAAAAACTCAATTTATGGCAATGCATTGGAAGCAATTATTGGGGCAGTTTACCTCGACCTGGGCTATCCGTTTTGCAAAACCTTTATTCTGGATAAGATCGTACGGAATAACCTCAATCTAAAAAAGATCATACATACCGATACCAACTATAAAAGTAAGGTGATCGAATGGGCACAGAAAGAGAGCCGGGATATCACATTCCAGACGGTAGATGATACTGATTTAACCGGAAACAAAGAATTTGAAATACACCTGCTGATCGATGACCAGCAGGTGTCCATGGGCAAAGGGACTTCTAAAAAAAGGGCGGAACAGGATGCTGCCTTTAAAGCCTGCCAGCAGTTAAAACTACTTTAAGTGGGATTAATTATTTACTTTCGTAGCCACTTTCAGCGAACATGACCAACATCAAATTAGCGGGTGCGGCTCTCAACCAGACCCCTTTGGACTGGAAAAATAATCTCAAAAATATCAGGGATGCCATATCCCTGGCAAAAGCTGAAAAGGTCGACATCCTGTGTTTACCGGAATTATGCATCACCGGATATGGTTGTGAAGACTTATTCCTCAGTAAATGGTTACCCGACAAGGCATTGGGTTATCTCTCTGAGATAGCAAGTTGGTGCGATGGGATAACAGTTAGTATCGGGCTTCCCATTTGGCATCATAACGTCCTGTACAACTGTGCCTGTTTGGTTCACAATGGAGAAATAATGGGGTTTGTACCCAAGCAACAACTGGCCAATAAAGGGGTCCACTATGAACCCAGATGGTTTAAGGGATGGACGCCCGGTAAACTGGACGCACTGGAATACCAGGGAAAATCCTATTCCTTCGGAGATCAGCTTTTCAACATTCACCGGGTTTCCATCGGGTTTGAAATTTGTGAGGATGCCTGGTCGGGTGAGTTGAGACCAGGTAAAAGTCTGCAAGAACGGGGGGTGCAGCTGGTACTCAATCCGTCAGCCAGTCATTTTGCTTTCTACAAATCGGCATTTCGGGAAAACCTGGTGGTTGAGAGCTCCAGCAAGTTTGACTGTGTTTATGTATACAGCAACCTGCTTGGTAACGAATCGGGAAGAATGATATTCGACGGAGAAGTATTTATCGCACAAAAAGGGCGATTACTTCAAAGCAATCGAAGGCTATCCTATGAACAGGTAAACTTGAGTTGTGCCGAGGTAGATTTCGTCAATCCCACCGACAGTTCTTACCACACCAACAACTCATTTAAGGAACTGAATGATGAATTTACCGGAGCGGTAACGCTGGCCCTGTTTGACTATCTTCGCAAAAGCCACAGCAAGGGATTTGTTCTTTCCCTAAGTGGTGGTGCCGATTCCTCCACCTGCGCCATACTGGTAGCGGAAATGGTAAAACGGGGAGTAGCTGAACTTGGGGTGGAAGAATTTATTTTGAAGGCCGGACTGACCATCTCTGCTGATGAGTTGAAAAACCTTGATCATAATGAAACCTGTAAAAGGATCCTTTCGGAAATACTCATTTGTGTTTACCAGGCTACCGAGAATAGCTCACGCGAGACATTTACATCGGCCCGGGAGCTGACCAGGGAGATTGGAGCGGTTTTTTACCATTGGAATATCGATCAGGAAGTTGAATCCTACACCGGGAAAATCGCCAATGCCTTAGAACGGACTCTCAGCTGGGAAAGCGACGATACTGCCTTGCAGAATATCCAGGCCAGAACCCGCGCTCCGGGTATCTGGATGTTGGCAAATATCAGGAATGCCCTACTTATCAGTACCTCAAACCGCAGTGAAGGAGATGTAGGATATGCTACCATGGACGGTGATACCTGCGGGAGCATAGCTCCCATAGCCGCGGTAGACAAACATTTTATTCTCGGCTGGCTAAGGTGGGCTGAGGCCGACCTGGGATACCAATCACTTGCCAGAGTGAATCAATTGCAACCCAGTGCTGAATTGAGACCATTGGAACTACATCAAACCGATGAAGCCGACCTGATGCCTTACAACGTAATTGTGGCCATAGAAAAACTGGCCATTAAGCACCACTGCAGCCCTTTTGAAGTATACGAAAACCTGAAATCAGCGGGATTGGCAGATGGTCAAAAACTGGCACAATATATCATAAAGTTTTTCAGACTATGGGCCAGAAACCAGTGGAAAAGAGAGCGGATTGCTCCCTCTTTTCATCTGGATGAGTTCAATATTGATCCAAAAACCTGGTGCCGGTTTCCTATACTTTCAGGCGGTTTTGCACAGGACCTCCGGGAATTAGAAGAGATAAGCCAACAATGATAATAAACTACCACCGTAAAAAGCATACCAGATGTCCATTTTGAATTATATCGTTTGGGATCCCAATAAAGAGATTTTTAGACTTCCATTCAACGACCACCCCATTGTATGGTATGGATTACTATTTGCCATGGGCTTTATTATAGGTCAGCAGATCATGTTTTACATATTTAAAGCAGAAAACAAGCCCCGTCAGGATGTAGAAACACTGACCTTGTACATGGTGATAGCCACGGTGGTCGGTGCCAGGCTTGGACACTGCCTGTTTTACGACCCGGGGTATTATTTGCAAAACCCACTTGATATTCTCAAAGTATGGGAGGGTGGCTTGGCCAGCCACGGAGCGGCGGCCGGCATTCTTACCGGTATCTATCTTTACTCCAAAAAGAAGACCGGTCAATCGTATTTATGGGTAGTAGACCGGGTTGTGATTATTGTAGCTCTGGCAGGTTCATTTATCCGTTTTGGAAACTTCATTAATTCGGAAATTGTAGGCCTGCCAACGGATGGCGAAAATGGAGTAGTATTTGCCCGGGACCTGGAAGAAGCGGTTGAGTCTGATCAGTATATTGTAGATGCGGAAGCTTCGAAAGCCTTGCCAGCCGCAGATACCGCAATGCTGTCTGCTCCTGTCATGCTGACCATCCATTTTGACTCCAACCTGGACCAGCAGGAAGTGGAGGGATATCTGCAACAGCGATTGCCCAGTATATTGACCGGAGTAGCTTCCCGATCGATTCCACATATGAAATACACCGCTAGTGACTTTCCCCACTATAGACTGGTACCTGCAGCGGGTCAGGGAATCACTGCTGAAGTAACGGTAGCAGGGATACCCAGGCACCCCGCTCAATTGTATGAATCCATATCAAGTCTGTTGTTGTTTTTCTTACTGCTTTTTCTCTGGAGTCGTAACAAAGCAGAGACACCTGAGGGACTGATTTTCAGTTTGTTCCTGATTATACTGTTTGGCCTTAGATTTTTCTATGAGTTCCTGAAGGAAAACCAGGAAGCGTTTGAAGACGATATTCCATTGAACATGGGACAATGGCTGAGTATTCCGCTGTTTTTAGCGGGGATAATCCTTATGATCAGGGTATTAAAAAAACAAAAAACCTAGGGAACCGGATCGTAGCCGGTACCACCCCAGGGGTGGCATCTGACAATTCGACGTATAGCCAGCCAGGAGCCTTTAACCGGTCCGTGTTTTAATATTGCCTCTTTGGCATACTGAGAACAGGTTGGAGCGAACCTGCAAGCGGAAGGAAAAAAGGGAGAAATGGCACCCTGGTATACTAGTATGGGAAAAACAAAAATGTAGCGCAGCCATTTCCTCATAATGTTAAACATACATAAATTGCAAATCGAACGGTGCTAAAATCACTATGAATTGTGCAATTTGTCTAAGAATAGTACCATATATTTTAAAGGTTTGCCCCTTTATGTGTGTTTTGGAAACCTTTTCTGTTTATATCAGCTTAAATTAGAACTAGCTTTAAAATAGCCTGGAATATATAGGGTAGGATTGTATACTGTAAGATTTTTTATTGCTGCAATATTGTGGGTTAACGTCGGTCTTTTAACAGCCCAGGACGCTGCCAACAATAGTGTATTGGCCAAATCCGGCGAAAGTGTTTCAGTAGATTCCGGTCAGTTTAAGCAAGTAACCATTGGTAATGTATTTATTACAGGTAATCGCAAGACCAAGGAAAGAATCATTTTACGGGAACTCACGCTAAAGCCCGGGACTACTTTTTTGAGAATTGACCTGCCTTTAATCGTCAAAAAAGATAAGGAGAAACTAATTAATACCAGGCTTTTTCTGGAAGTGGACATACAATTAATTGATCGTTCCGAAGAGGTAGTAGATCTGGTGGTGCAGGTTAAGGAACGTTGGTATTTTTTCCCCTCTCCCATATTCAAACTGGCTGACCGCAGTTTTAATGAATGGTGGGTCAATCAAAACCGTGACTTGTCACGTGTTAATTATGGAGTAAAACTGTATCAGTACAATTTCCGGGGTAGAAGGGAAACCTTAAGGTTTATCGGACAATTTGGTTTTTCTAAAACTTTGGCACTCAACTATGTAGTCCCATTTTTTGATAGCAAACAAAGGAACGGCCTGGTATTCGACATTGCCTACAGGGATCAGAAAAACCTGGCATACCGCTCCACAGAAAACAAGCAGACCTTCCTGGAATCGGAGGATATACTGAAAAAATCATTTACCAGCAGCCTCAGTTGGACCCACCGGTATTCATTCTACAACCGCCATTTCTTTACTTTTGGGTTTAACCACAGCAGTATCAACGATACCATAGCCATGCTAAATCCCAATTATTTCCTGGATGGTCAGACTTCTCAAAGATATTTTACCCTTAGCTATCTATTTACCAGGGACTTACGTGACTACGTAGCCTACCCGTTAAACGGTCACATTATATCGGTCAAAGCCGAGAAAAACGGTTTGGGTATCTTCGATGATCTCAATCGATTTAGTATGAGGGCCAGCTATGCCCAATATTTTCCACTAAAAAATAACTTCTTTCTCAGCAGTAGAATTACCGGGGTAGCCAGTTTTCCCAAACGACAGGCCTATAACAATACGGAAGCCATCGGTTACCGACCTGATGAAATAAGAGGATATGACTTGTATGTAGTTGAGGGTCAGAACTATATCATACAAAAAATTACTTTCAAAAAACTGCTGTTTTCCAAGCAGCACCACATTAACAGTATACCGATACCTCAATTTCAAACCATCCCCATTGCCATATACTTAAAAACTTTCTTTGATTCC
>JAUIKU010000309.1 GCA_030430675.1 Bacteroidia bacterium
GGGAGCAGAATATTCGGATGCGGTAATCCGGGCGGGTGAGGAAGTCAGTGATAGCCTGCAAAAACTGTTCGCAGCCTTGGAAAAACAGAAAAAGGTAGATACCATCGAGAAGGACGATAACCTGCTAGACTCCTATTATAACCTGTATAATGAATTGGTTGACTAAAAAAGTTTCCAACGTAATTGTCACTGGGCTGGTTTTATTATCAGCCCTTTTTTCATGTGAAGACCCCAGTAGACTGGGGATTGATCTTATTGATGGTGATGATGATCTGGGTGTCCTCTATGTGGAAATTCCCCTGGAATCAAAAGTGGTGAGAATGGACAGTATCAATACCACCAACCGGGGGATTATGATGACTGGTGATTATACGGATAATGATTTTGGAAATCTGAAAGTCCAAAGCTATCTGAGAATTCTGCCTCCCGGTGTTTCACCCGATATTCCGGAAGCCGTGCTGGAAGCAGACTCTTTGAAGATGGATTTGCGCATTTTATATTATTCGGGGCAAAGCCCGGCCTCCCACCAGCTTTCAATCCATCAGCTCACCGAAGGACTGGATCCCCAGAAAGTATATTACAGCTTTGATTCGTCTCAATACGATCCGGTAAGTATAGTGGATACTACCTTTATGATTACCGATGCAGACACACTGTTGAGTCTTGACCTTTTCAATCTGAAGGACGACTTATTTCAGGCTATGCAGGAATACCAGGCCGACAGTGCCAATGCGGCGGAGTTTTTGGAAGAGTTTAAAGGGTTGACCCTGCTTTCAGGTAAATCAAGTAGTGCCATTTTGGGGTTTAACAATCAGCATCCACAAAGTGAGCTGACCCTTTACTATACTACCAACGACACCATCGTCAATACAATTGACTTCACCTATTCATCCTACTATCATCAGATTACTCCGGATTATACCGGAACTGAATTGGAAGGAATAGAAGTTCTTACCGATTTCACCCCGGTTTCCGGCAACTCCTACCTTCAGACAGGTGCTGGTTTGGTTCCCAAAGTCGATTTTACCCCATATTACGATTTCATTGAAAATGATACTACCGGTACCGTGGTTATTAACCAGGCACTTTTGGTGATGGATGACCTGCAGGGGCTGGATGGAACAATTGACCCGCCCCAGCAAATGTCCTTTTTCTATACAAATGAGGCAAATGAAGAGGTTTTAGTGGGTGATGAATTCCAATTTCCCGGAACCATTCAAACCGATGCGGTATATATTTCTACCACCCGCAATAATCTGGACCCCTTCAACACCAGCTTGCGATCGGTAAGAGCGGAGCTGGATACTGCTGATGTAGTTTACAGACCCGAAATTACCCTGTTTTTGCAGTTAGCCGACGGCGCTTTTGACCGCGATGATACCGATAAAGTCTTCTCCATGCCCTTTAGTTATGTGGATGCGCCCACCTCAGTAAGGGATATTGGCAGGAATGTGGATCGATTTATCCTGCCACCTAACAACCTGCGATTAGAAATTTTTTACACCAGACTTAGATAAATAACATAATTTCTTTTTATCTTTATATAAATTAAAGATAAATATTATGTGCGGTATCGTAGCTTATGTCGGGGCCAGGCAGGCCTCAGGTGTAATTGTAAAGGGACTAAAACGGTTGGAGTACCGCGGGTACGACAGTGCCGGAATTGCCCTTATAGAGAGCAACAACCTGCGGGTATATAAGAAAAAGGGAAAAGTCGTAGAACTTGAATCTGAGTTGGATTCCAGGAATTTGAATAGCACCATTGGGATTGGACATACCAGATGGGCCACTCATGGCGAACCCAACGATGTGAATGCCCACCCTCATTTTTCAAACTCAGGTAAACTGGCCATAATTCACAACGGTATAATTGAAAACTATGCTTCAATAAAAACCGACCTGATTAATAAGGGCTACCAGTTTAAGAGCGAAACAGACTCTGAGGTATTTATTTATTTTATCGAAGATATTCAGCAAAAAAACAGCTGCTCGCTGGAGGAAGCGGTTCGATTGGCATTGCAGAAAGTGGTTGGGGCCTATGCCATAGTAATTATTTCCCAGGATGATCCCAATACCTTAATTGCTGCCCGTAAGGGAAGTCCGCTGGTAGTTGGAGTGGGTAAGAATGAATATTTTATGGCTTCTGATGCCACGCCAATAGTGGAATATACCAACGAGGTGGTTTATCTAAACGATCAGGAGATGGCCATTATCAGTCCGGACAGCCTGACCATCAAAACCACTCAGGATGTGGAAACTACCCCTTATATTCAAACGCTGGATATGGAGCTGGATGCTATTGAGAAGGGTGGTTACCATCACTTTATGCTTAAGGAGATTTTCGAGCAGCCCAGGTCAATAGGGGATTGCATGAGGGGAAGGCTCAATGCGGCTACCGGCCATCTTTTGCTGGGTGGCATTAGAGAATATGCCAATAAACTGGAAAATGCCGACCGGATTATTATCGTGGCATGTGGTACCTCCTGGCATGCTGGTTTGGTGGCCGAATATTTCTTTGAAGAATTCTGCAGAACTCCGGTTGAAGTTGAGTATGCTTCGGAATTCCGGTACCGGAACCCCATAATAAACGAGGGAGATGTAGTAATAGCTATTTCCCAATCGGGAGAAACCGCCGATACCCTGGCGGCCATAGAGCTGGCCAAATCCAAAGGCGCCATCATTTTCGGGGTGTGCAATGTGGTAGGCTCATCGATTGCTCGTACCTCACACGAAGGAGCCTATACCCATGCCGGGCCTGAAATTGGAGTAGCCAGCACCAAAGCCTTTACTGCCCAGTTAACAGTTTTATTTATGATTGGACTGCGGGTGGCCTATCAGAAGGGAACTATTTCAGAGAGTACTTACCGGGAGTTGTTGGTTGAGATGGAACAGATACCGACTAAGGTTGAAACTGCACTGCAACTAAACCAACAAATAGAGTGTATTGCCGATCTGTTTAAGGATGCCAGGAACTTCCTGTATCTGGGACGTGGGTATAACTTCCCGGTTGCTTTGGAAGGCGCCTTGAAATTGAAAGAGATCAGCTACATTCACGCCGAGGGATACCCCGCAGCAGAAATGAAGCATGGGCCCATCGCATTGATCGATGAAGAGATGCCGGTAGTATTTATAGCCACCAACGACAGTTCATATGAAAAGGTGGTTTCCAATATCCAGGAGGTTAAAGCCCGAAAGGGGAAGGTAATAGCCATAGTGACTGAGGGTGATAGCCTGATACCCAGCATGGCAGAATTTGTCATCGAAGTACCTGCCACACATGAGGCATTAATGCCTATGGTGTCGGTCATTCCGTTACAATTGTTGAGCTATCATATCGCAGTTATGAGGGGTTGTAATGTGGACCAGCCCAGAAACCTGGCCAAATCCGTTACCGTTGAGTAATCATAACTAAGATTGTTGCAGGTACAGGTTTTTCAGCTGGGGACATATTTTATACCGCTCTTCTCCGGTATCCCTGTGCATGGAATTTAATAGTTCATACACATTTCTAATGCCTATGGCAGTTAGCATTTCAAATGGTCCTTTGGGATAATTGGTGCCTAACTTCATAGCCAGATCAATGTCGGACTCTATTGCGGTACCTTCCTGTACGGTATAAAACGCCTCGTTGATAATCATACAAACTACCCTGGGGGTAACCATACCTACACGGTCCTTTACCAGGCGGTAATCGGTGTTTAATTTAGCACATAGCTTCTGTATGGTATTTTCATTGGTTTGATTACAGGTCAGCTCCAACAGGGGGCGGTTAAACATCCCCGGAAGGCCGTTAAAACCTATGGCCGTGTTTTTCCAGTTATACGTCTTGATCAGTTTCAGCAAAGTTGTTTTGACGGAGTTTAAGAACAGTATTACTTCCGGATGCTGAATATACAGCTTGCCGTGTGGTAAACCGGATCCGATGTCGAAATCAAAAACAATTTCAACGGATTCTAAATCCTGATGGCTCAGTTCGGTGCAATTTTTGAAGATGATTGAATGCTT
>JAUIKU010000310.1 GCA_030430675.1 Bacteroidia bacterium
ATGATGATAACAGCATAACCTGGACCATAGCCAATGCTGCAAGTGATGCCCTGGACAATACAGCCGCATTCATGAACTTTTTCAGCTACGATAACTCAAACGGTGAGTATGACTACCTGGTTAGCCCGGCATTTGATCTATCTACCTATACAGGCCTAAATCTGGCGTTTGATGTCGCCTACGCCCCATTCTCTCCTGGAGATAAAGATGGCTTAATCGTGGCAATTTCGGAGGACTGCGGCAATACTTTCCCTACTGAGAATTATGTATTTCTAAAGCAAGGGTCGGAACTTGCCACCGCACCTTTTACCGCGGGCTCCTTTGTTCCCTCAGGTCGCAGCGACTGGCGCACCGAAACCATCAACCTCGATCAATTCGCGGGGCGCAACAATATGAAAATTGCCTTTATTGCCATTAATGATTTTGGCAATAACCTTTACCTGGATAATGTAAAAATTTCAGGGACACGAATTCCCGATCTGGATCTAAGCATTGAATCCATACGCTCACCCGCTATAGTTTTGTGCCCGTCGGAAATAACGCCCCAGGCGGTGGTCAGGAACTCGGGGCTGACCGACATCAGCGATTTTACCCTCTCATACCAGTTGCAAACAGGGGCCAGCGGCGAGTTGGATTACCAGGGAGCTCCACTCTCTCCCGGTGAAGCAACAGTACTCAGTTTTGAACCGGTTACTCTAACATCCGGGACTAACGGCATTACCGTTACCATCGATCAGGTAGCAGGGGGAACTGATGGCCTGACAACGAACAACTCCCTGGAACAACCATTTGTGGTAAACGACAACCAGGACTTAATACCAATGATTGAAGTATTCGAGCAACCCATAACCGCTACTAACTGGAGTTTGCTCAACCCGGATGGCGGTATCACCTGGTCGGTTAACCAGGTTGATGGCCTGGAAAACCAGGGGAACCAGGCAGCATTTTTAAACTTTTACCGCTACAACCAGGTGGGTGAAGCCGATTATTTGGTCAGCCCTGTGCTGGACTTTTCAGCTGCTTCCTATCCCACTATGACCTTCGACCTGGCCTATGCGGGCAATGCCAATTTCAACGATGGGCTAATAATCCTTGCTTCCGCTGATTGTGGCGTGCACTACAACGATACCGTTTTCCAGGCATTTGGAGCCGCTTTGGCCACTGCAACCAGTAACGGTGAGTTTTTACCGGGAAGTGCTGCTGATTGGGAGCTTTACCAGGTTGATTTATCGGCATATGCCGGGGAAAGCCAGATGCGTATTGCCCTGGTGGGAATTAACGATTTTGGGAACAACCTGTTTATTGATAATGTGCAGTTTTTCCTTTCTGAGCAAACCAAGAGCCTGGATCTTCAGCCCAATCAGATGATTGTATATCCAAATCCTGCCCCCGGAGACTTCCAACTCACTTTTAACCTGGATCAAAGAACCGATGTAGCTTTGCGGATCATCGATTCCATGGGGCGGGAGGTGTGGAGCAAACAGGTGCCCAATATATTAAACCAGACCTTCAGAGTGGAATTGCCGGGAGCCAGTGGCGTGCACATTTTGCAGGCCACCAGTCCTTCATTTAGTTCAATTCGACGGATAATCATCTTGTAATAAAAAAATTGCAAATATTTGTTTTTCTTTGGGAAAGCAAGCACCTGGATAAATGACCAACACCATTCGCGTAGGTTTGCTCTATGGGGGCAAGTCCGTAGAACATGAGATCTCGTTGAGATCCGCCAGGAATGTTTATCAGCAAATGGATCGATCTCGTTTTGAACCCATACTTATCGGGATCACCAAAACCGGGAAATGGTATTTGGTGGATGATGTTGATCACCCCATCGAAACCGGAACTCCCCTTAATCTGGGTTTGGGCCACTCAGAGCATTCCTTCTCCGCCTCGGACGGCACCGGGGGAACCGGACCGCTGGATGTGGTTTTTCCGGTATTGCATGGAACAGATGGTGAGGACGGCAGTATTCAGGGGTTGTTGCAAACCGTTGATCTGGCCTTTGCCGGTTCCGGTGTTTTAGGGTCATCCATGGCCATGGATAAATACGTAACCAAGCAGTTACTGGAAAAAGTGGGAATACCCACCAGCAGATATGTGGCAGTGCTGGACCTGGATAAGGCAACCATTTCCTACCAGTCGATCGTGGCAAAAATCGGTCTGCCATTTATAATCAAGCCTATCTCATTAGGGTCATCCGTAGGTGTAACCAAAATCAACAACCAGGAAGATTTTGATGCAGCCATTGATGAAACGTTGCGGTATGACCAGGGGTTTTTGGCGGAGGAATTTATCAGTGGCAGGGAATTGGAATGTGCTATTTTAGGCAATAATGAGGCTAAATCATCTGACCCGGGAGAGATCATCATCAGTTCCAAGTACGAGTTTTACACCTATGATGCCAAGTACCAGGATCCGGATGCCGTAAAAATTGAGGTCCCTGCTACTATCGAACCCGCGATAAAGGAACGTATAAAAGACTTTTGCCTGCAAGCTTACAAAGCACTGAGATGTGAAGACTTTGCCCGGGTGGACCTGTTTCTTACCCCGGATAATACCATATTCATCAATGAAATCAATACCATTCCGGGATTCACCAACTCCAGCATGTTCCCTTCGTTGTGGGCCCAGCACGGTATTGATTATACTTCGCTGATAACCAGAATCCTTGAGCTTGGCATGGAACGCTTTCAACTTCGAAAGAAGCTGGATCGCAGCTACCAGGGAACCTCGTCAGGGTAACAATAAATTCGCGCCAGTCCCGTTTTGGCATATACCGGGCTGGTCTTTAAATTTGCCGAATCCTGCAAATGCAGTAATTTTGCTCAAACACAGGGCTTTAAATGAAACAAATCGGAATACATTTAGGCATTATGCTGGCCATAGGACTGGCGTTGTTGTCGCTATTTTTTTACTACTTCCTGCCTTCCTATACCAATCACGGTGAGACTATTACAGTACCCGACCTACGGGGAATGGCCTATGAAGAACTTGAAGAATATCTTTCACAAAGGGAGTTAAGGTATGAAGTTGAATCTGATTCCGGGTACAGCGCCGAGACACCTCCGTTGACCGTACTCAAGCAATACCCTGTAGCCGGATCCAAAGTAAAAGCGAATCGCAAGCTTTTTATAAACCTCAATAAAACTACCCCCCGTAAAGTACTAATGCCCAATCTTATAGATGGATCGGTTAAAAGTGCTCAAATGGTGCTGGAAAGTTATGGCCTGGAACTCGGTCATATCCAGTACAAACCCGATCTGGCACAAAATGCCGTGCTGGAACAAATGCTCGAGGGCAACATTATTAAGGCTGGTGATTCCATCTATCAGGGCTCAAAGGTTGACCTTGTTGTGGGAGATGGGTTAGGCAATCAGATGCTGGAAGTCCCGGCATTGTTTGGGATGGACTTTGAAGATGCGGAATTTACCGTCATCGGCTCCGGTTTAAGACTGGGCAGCATACTAACTGCCGAACCGGTCGATTCACTGCCAGTGGGTGCCGTGATCAGACAAATACCTGCCGCCGGAGAATCCATCAGGATCGGACAGGACATTGATCTATGGGTGATAGGTTATAACGAGGAAACTCAAAAGGTAGATTACAAGGTTGCCGCAGAGGGTTTGAACAACTGATATGTGCAATGAATTGAGAAAATTCCTGCTGATTGCAGTCTGCTGTTCAATATACAGTACTTCCTGGTCTCAATTGATAGAAATCCCGCTTGAGCAAAATAAGAAATCGAACGCTCAAACATTTCGTACGCAAAACTCACTGGTTACCACCGATACCCTTAGCTTGCCCTTCTGGGATGATTTTTCTACCAGTTTACTGGTTCCTGACAGTACCAAATGGCTGGTTGGAAAAAACGTTAACGTCAATAAAGGGAGAGGATTGAATCCCCCTTCTATCAACGTGGCTACCTTCGATGGAACAGATCAACAAGGCATCCCCTATAGCGATATGGATATCAACGGGCCGGCTGACAGCCTGGTTTCACAACC
>JAUIKU010000060.1 GCA_030430675.1 Bacteroidia bacterium
GCTGCCCTACCTTCTTTCAAACAGGTGATGAAAAAATTATAATTTGTATTAATTTGTATGTGTTGATAGCAAAGACTCCTTTGGGACCGTACAGGCGGTTAATAATAAACAGTGGGTACCTGCTCCTGCTACTCGCTGTATGCTCGTGCAAGAGTTATCAGGCAAATATTCTTTTTACGGTTGATGAAGAGGAAATGGAGAAACTGTCGGAAGTAGTATTAGAGGCTCAAGAGAGTTATTTAATCAGCCCCAATGATCACTTGCAAATCGAAGTGTATACCCACAAGGGGGAAAAACTCATCGATCCCAATGATGCTCTGAATACAGAAGATCCCGACTTTGAAAAACCACCTCCGGTCTATGTAATTCAACCGGATGGTTCGGTTAATCTGCCAATTATTGGGGACACTAATCTGTTGGGAATGACATTGGCAGAGGCCAGCAGACTACTTGAATCCAGGTATAATGAATTCTATAAAGACCCCTTCGTGCAAACCAGGTACCTCAACAAACGGGTAATAGTGTTGGGTGCAACTGAAGGCAGAGTTATACCTTTGGAAAACGAGGGGATGAACCTCCTTGAGGTTTTGGCACTGGCAGGAGGGGTAAACAATGATGCCAAGGGTGATAACATCAGGTTAATCAGAGGCGACCTGCAGAATCCTGAGATTCAGGTAATCGACCTGTCCACTATCGAAGGCATGACCAAGGCAAACTTAATGATACAGCCGAATGATATTATCTATGTAGAACCGGTGAGGAGGCCGCTAACGGAAGGATTAAAAGATGTGGTCCCGATTTTGGGCCTGATGACTTCGATATTGGCCTTGATCATAGCAATTAACAATTAAGTCGATTGTGAGAAACCATTATCATACGGAAAAAGAAATCCATACGGTACATACACCAGTCGGTACCGAACTGCGTGAGATTGATTTCGAAAAGCTTTATACCGTCTTCGGCAAAAGCTGGCGTTGGATACTGGTCATTCTGCTGGTCACCAATTTGGCTGCATACCTGGTAATAAGATGGACCAAACCGGTATTTGAGAGCTACTCTGACTTAAAGCTAAACGTTAAAAACGAAGCCAATGTACTGGGTTTGCTGGAGGTGAATGAGGAGACAAACCTGAACAACCTGTCAGGAGAGATCGAACTACTGAAATCCAAGTTGTTCTTTGATAAAATTATTCAAACCCTGGACCTGGGGGTAAGTTATTTTTCCGTGGGCAATATACTGGAGGATGAAAAATACCGCAGCCCGCCCTTCGAAGTAACGTATACGCTTTTTAGTGACTGGGCCTACGATCGTTACTTCACCATTGACATTCAGAATAACGAGGAGTTTGTGTTGGGTTATCCCACCAACAGTGGCCAGGGAGAGCGACTGTGCAAGTTTGGAGAATTAGTGAAAAACGAACATTTCTCGGTCAGGATTCTCCTGAACAGCCCTCCGGAGAAATTTGAGGAACAACGACTCTATAGTTTCAGGATTAACAGTCGCCGAAGCCTTTTGAGGTATATTGAGAACAACCTGACCGTCGAACCTTTAAATCTGACCGCCAATACCATCAGAATTTCCTTCCGGGACCACAACAAGTTTAAAGCACAGGATTTGGTAAATGCCATAGATACCATCTATCTGAGATACACCAAGGATCAAAAGAACAAAGCAAACCAGCAGCGAATAGAATTCCTTGATGAACAATTGTTGCTTACTCAGAATAAACTTGAGGACTATGAATCTTACTTTGAGAGTTTTACCATAAGAAATAAAACTACCGATGTAAAAACTGACTTAGACAATACCATAAAGGCTATCGCTGCTCTGGATTCTCAAAATGTAATCCTGGAAAAGAAAATCACTGATCTTGAGCAACTTAAATCGGGTATTGAAGCACCGCCAGGTGAACCTGAACAAATACTGCAATATTCCGGATACCAGGAGGATATAAACAATACCTTGGCCAACATAGAGGAACTGGTGAAACAGAAAGAGTTACTTAAGATTTCCTACAACGAGAATACCTTTGCGGTAACCAAGATTGACCAGGAAATAAACCTGCTGAAACAGAAACTGGGAAGCTTTATCCGAACTTTTGAAAAGGAGCTTCGCAATGAACAACTGGTGGTCAATTCCAAAAAGCTCACTCTGGAAAAACGACTTCGGACCCTGCCGGCACAGGGCACGGAGTTTGTCAGTAATCAGCGGAATTTCAGCCTGTACGAGGAGTTTCTGCTTAGCCTTTTACAACTAAAAGCGGAATACCAGGTAGCTCAGGCAGGAACTGTGACAGATTTTGTGATCCTTTCTGCCGCAATCTTACCAAACGAGCCGGTTTCACCCAACAAATTGATCATCTACGGATTGGGAATCGTTAGTGGCTTTATTTTTAGCCTGATGTTCATCGGAGTGCGGTATGCACTTCACAATAAGATCACCAGCCAATCTGAGCTGGAGAAAATAACATCTTTGCCGATACTGGGAGTGGTGCCCGAGTACCAAAAAGAAAAACTTAACCTGAGTAAACTCGTCATCGACAAAAACCCAAAATCGCCGGTCAGTGAAAGTTTGCGATCCATCCGTACCAACATGGAGTTCTTAAAGGTATCTTCTGAGAACAAGGTGTTGTCGGTTACCTCCACTGTCAGCGGGGAGGGCAAGACCTTTCTGGCCATCAATCTGGGAGGGATCATAAGCCTGTCCAAGCAAAAGGTCCTGTTGGTAGATATGGATATGCGCAGACCTAAAATACATCTGGCATTTGATCACCCAAAGATGAATAAAGGGTTATCCACCATCCTGATTAACAAACATTCCTTTCAGGAGTGTGTCCGATCAACAGATTTGGAAAATCTCGATTATCTGCCCGCAGGTCCTACGCCACCCAATCCTTCAGAACTTATTATGGGTAAGGAAGTAGACCACCTGTTGGAACAAATGCGAGCGACCTATCAAACCATTATACTCGACACACCACCGGTAGGCTTGGTAACAGATGGGATTTTAGCCATGAAAAAAGCTGATATTGCGGTCTACGTAGTACGGGCCGATTATTCTCAAAAAGACTTCGTAAATACCTTGAATAGATTGGCGAAAACCAATAGGTTTAATAATCTCTCCATTGTTTTGAATTCTGTTCAGATAACTAATAGAAAAGGTTATGGGTACGGATACGGGTACGGCAAGGGTTACTACGAATAGACCGAAATTAGAATATCTGTGATATCACTGTTTCAAAAGCGAAAAGTCAAGAAAAGCGTGCGTCCGCTTATGGTGGATGTTCACTCCCATTTAATTCCGGGGATCGACGATGGCTCCAGTAGTATGGAAGAATCCCTGGAGTTAATCCAGACCATGTCGAAACTGGGCTATCAGAAGATTATCACTACGCCTCATGTAATGAACGATTTCTATCCCAACACCACGGAAGACATCAGGAACAGGGTTCAGAGGTTGCGAACTCATGTGGACGCTGCGGGCATCGACATGGAAATAGATGCCGCTGCAGAGTATTATCTGGATGAACATTTTATGCAGATGCTGGAGGACAAAAAAGAATTACTCACCTTTGGTGACAACTACCTGTTGTTTGAGACTTCGTTTTTAAATGAGCCAGCATATCTCCACGACGGGATTTTCCAGATTATCTCCAATGGTATGAAACCGGTAATGGCTCACCCCGAGAGGTACGTTTTCATACAGAACAGGCCGGAAATGCTGGAAGATCTGATTGACCGGGGATTGTTGTTGCAAATAAATACTATCAGCTTAACGGGGTATTACAGTAAAGCGGCTAAAAAGATGGCAGAATTGTTAATAGATGAAAAAGCAGTCAGCTTTCTGGGAACTGACTGTCACAATAAGAAACATTTGGAAATGATGGCGGAGACTGTGGATCAGAAATACTTCGACAAAGCGCTGGAACTTGACTTGTTAAACAACTTCCTTTAATGGCCGAAAACTCAAAACAGCGTAAAATAAAAGACCTGATAAGGCTATTCCAGGAAACCGAAGATGGTGCCTATCATTTCTTTGACATTGAGGAAATAGAAAATCTCTATAACCATTTTACCGACAGGTCCTATTACAACAGGGCGCTGAAGATTTGTAATATTGGCATTGAACTCTATCCTTTTTCAGTTGACCTGATATTACTTAAGAGTCAGGCCCTGGTAAACTTAGAACGCTATTCACAGGCACTTGATATTCTGGGAAAGGCCATTATGATACAGCCCAATGACCCCGAATTGCTTATTATGAAAGCAAATATCCTTTCCTTGCGAGAACGGTATCTGGAGGCGGTGGAAATCCTCAAAGAAGCGCTTGAGGTCAGTAGTAGCAAAGACGACATTTACTTCCAGATAGGCTTGGCTTACCAGAACAACGATGACATGAACCAGGCCATACAAGCCTATAAAAAAGCCATCGAAGAGAACCTTGAGCACGATGGGGCCTTATACGAGCTGGCTTATTGTCTTGACATAACAGGTGAGCTAGAAGATAGCCTGGGATACTATCAGAAATTTATTGACAGTGATCCGTATTCTCACCTTGGCTGGTACAATCTGGGTATCATATACCACAAACTAGGTAAGAATGAAGAAGCTATCTCCTCCTATCAGTATGCCATACTTATCAAAGAAGATTTTTCCTCTGCTTTTTTCAATATGGGCAATGCCTATATGAGCCTCGGACAGTTCAGCAACGCTCTGGACTCCTATCAAAAAACTGTCGACCTGGAAGGCCCTTCTGCTGAAACTCACTTTTCAATAGGCGAGGCCTATGAAAAGTTGAACCATCTGGACCTCGCCCTAAAGTACTATCGTAAGGCATTTAAACTGGACAATTTTTACGACGAAGCGGCATTTGGAGTAGGTAATTGTCTTCACCTGCAGGAACGATGGTATGAAGCTATCCACTTTTTTAACAAAGCTATAAAACTAAATCCCGACCGGGAACACTACTGGCTGGCACTGGCTGACGCAGAGTATAAGGTTGGCAATTTGGTATCCAGTCTGGAAGCTTTTCAACAGGCAGCATTGCTGGGACCGGATAATGTGAATGTATGGTTGATGTGGTCTTTTCTGTACTATGAACAAGGCGATTACAGCAAGAGTTTGGAGTTGATCCAGAACGGATTGGAGGAAAACCCCACTGAACCAAGTTTGTATTATCGTTCGGTCGCCTATTTCATCGCTGCCGGGAAATATAAAGAGGGCTTGGCTTATTTGGAAAATGGATTAATTTTGAACTTTGAAAAGCACCAGGAGTTATTTGAATTCTATCCCAATCTTCAAAACCAGAAGGCGCTTTTAAAAATCATTGATCAGTACCGACCTGAAAATAAATGAATTACAAGCTGAACAACATACCTGAGCGAACAAAAAAACCTCGCCAGTTTGGATTTACCATGGTTATGGACAAGGGGTTGAGTCTTAGGGAAATAGATGATTTTCTCGAATTGTGCGGCGAGCACGTTGATATTGTAAAGCTGGGATGGGGAACCTCTTATGTAACTCCGAATCTCAAAGATAAGTTGCAAAAATACAGGGAACACAATATTCCTACCTACTTCGGAGGAACACTTTTTGAGGCATTTGTTGTTCGCAATCAGTTCGACGATTACTGTAAGATCCTGGACAAGTACGAAATGACTTTTGCGGAGGTGTCAGATGGCTCAATCGAACTCGAGCATCAGATGAAGTGCGATTACATCAATAAACTGAGTTCACAGGTTACGGTGCTTTCCGAAGTGGGCTCCAAGGATGTGGAAAAGATAATCCCCCCGTACAAATGGATAAAGTTGATGCAGGAAGAGCTCGATGCCGGGGCCTGGAAAGTAATTGGAGAAGCCCGTGAAGCAGGAAACGTGGGACTTTTCCGGTCAAGCGGCGAAGTCCGGAGCGGCCTGGTACAGGAGATACTGACCAAGATTCCCTTCGAAAAGATTATCTGGGAAGCCCCCCAAAAATCCCAACAGGTATGGTTTATAAAACTACTGGGAGCCAATGTCAACCTGGGGAATATCGCCCCCAACGAAGTGATCCCACTGGAGACCATCCGACTGGGGCTCCGGGGCGACACCTTTGATCACTTCATCAATGATTCTTCAATTAGTGGATAAGGCGGTTAGGGCACTATGAAGACCGTAAAAGATTATTTTTTCCTTTTTCTCAAGGGGATGGGAATGGGTGCTTTCGACATCGTCCCCGGAGTATCAGGTGGCACCATTGCATTTATTACCGGCATTTACGAAGAACTAATATCCAGTATCAAATCAGTAGACCTGGTTGCCCTGAAGATGTTGCTTGACAGGAATTTTCTGGCATTCTGGAAAAAAATAAATGGAAAATTTTTGTTGATCCTGGTTAGCGGAATATTGGTCAGCCTGTTGTCCCTGGCGAAATTGATCTCCGGGTTAATGGAAAGTCACCCTATCCAATTATGGTCTTTCTTTTTCGGGCTGATCATAATTTCGGCGCTGGTGGTTTGCCGGGATGTAAAGAAGTGGAGAGGAAATGTAGTTTTGGGGTTGATACTGGGCTGCGTGGTGGCTTTTTTCATTACCACCATTGCTCCGGCAGAAACACCCAACAATATTTTCACGGTTTTTTTATCGGGGGCAGTTGCTATTTGTGCCATGATACTTCCGGGAATATCAGGGAGTTTCATTCTGATCATTTTGGGAAAGTATGCATTTATAGTCAATGCGCTGACCAGTTTCGACCTGGGTACCATCATTATTTTTTCATTGGGCTGTGTTTTGGGACTGTTGTCATTTTCCAGGTTCATCAGTTGGCTGTTCAAAAAATATCACGACCTGGCCATTGCAGTACTGGCAGGGTTTATGATCGGGTCTCTCAATAAAGTCTGGCCCTGGAAACAAACTGTTTCCACGTTTGTGGATCGTCATGGCGAGATAAAGCCTTTAATGCAGGAAAACATATTGCCAACTACTTTTCAATCACTGGGTCAGGAACCGTATTTCTGGCAGGCAATGTTATTCTTCACCCTGGGTGTGGGGTTGGTGGTATTCCTTGAAAGAGCAGCGGCAAATCTTAAACATGCCAGATAACATAAAACTTCTGGGGCTTATTGGAAGACCCCTCTCTCATTCCTTCTCCCAGTCTTACTTCACCAGGAAGTTCAGCGAACTGGGCCTGACTGACTATCGCTACCATCTTTATGAGCTGCCGTCCATAGATTCATTTGAACCCCTGGTTCGGGACACTCCCGGGTTAATCGGGTTGAATGTGACCATACCCTACAAACAAGAGGTGATCCCATTTTTAGATGAATTAAGCGATGAAGCGTTAGCTATCGGTGCGGTTAACGTGATCAAAATCAGTTCCGGAAGATTAATTGGGTATAACTCCGATTATTACGGCTTTGAGGCTTCATTACTAAACTGGTTGCCGAAAAAGTGGCGGGGACAGGCACTTATCCTGGGAACAGGTGGTGCATCCCTGGCAGTAAAGGCGGTATTAAATGCCCACAATATTCCATTCAGGCTGGTTAGCAGGCAGCTCGGTCCTGACCAGGTCACCTATAATCAAGCCAGGGAATTGGATTTAGTGAGACAACATAAACTGATCATTAATACCACCCCTGTGGGAATGCATCCTGATACTGACCGCGCACCCGATATTGAGTACAGCAGAATAGGGAAAGATCACTATTTGTATGATCTGATTTACAATCCTGAAAACACCAGGTTTATGCAAAAGGGATTGGAAATGGGGGCAAAAGTTGTCAATGGACTGGAAATGCTGCGGCTACAGGCAGAGAGATCCTGGGACATATGGACCGGCCAGACAGCAGAGGGTAAGGGTTAGCGGCAGTTGGCAGTATGCAGTTGGGGGAAAAAACCAGAACTCATGGAATTCGTAAATTAGAGAATGTCCTTTAACCTAATATCCAACTACTCCCCCACCGGAGACCAGCCTCAGGCCATACAACAACTTACTGAGGGTATTCAAGCGGAACTACCTTACCAAACGCTATTGGGAGTTACCGGATCGGGTAAGACCTTCACCATGGCCAATGTGATCCAGAATGTGGACAAACCAACACTGGTTCTTAGCCACAATAAGACCCTGGCTGCACAGCTCTACGGTGAATTCAAGCATTTCTTCCCCGACAACGCGGTAGAATATTTCATCTCCTACTACGATTACTATCAACCGGAAGCCTATCTCCCAACCACCAATCTATATATTGAGAAGGACCTCTCCATCAATGAAGAAATTGAGAAACTGCGACTGAGTGCTACTTCTTCCCTGCTAAGCGGGAGAAGAGATGTGATAGTGGTAGCTTCCGTCAGTTGTATCTACGGTATTGGAAATCCGGAGGAATTTGGCAAAAACGTGCTAAAGATCCAGGAAGGCGATATCCTTCCCAGGAACCAGTTTCTGTTATCACTGGTGGACATCCTTTACAGCCGCACCGAAAGCGAATTCAAAAGAGGAAATTTCCGGGTTAAGGGAGACACCGTTGATGTATTCGTTGCCTATGCTGACTTTGCCTATCGGTTTATTTTCTGGGGTGATGAAATTGAACACATCCAACGTATCGATCCTCAAACGGGTAAAAAGCTTTCTGAGGAACGCCTGATTACCATATTTCCCGCAAACCTGTTTGTTACCGGTAAAGAATTACTTCATCAGGCCATCCGCGAAATACAGGATGACCTGGTGGCCCAGATTTCATATTTTGAGTCGGAGCATCGTATGCTGGAGGCCAAACGTATTAAGGAACGAACGGAATTCGATATGGAAATGATGCGGGAACTGGGCTATTGCTCAGGAGTAGAAAACTATTCTAGATATTTTGACCGTCGAGATCCCGGGGGCAGGCCGTTCTGCCTGCTGGACTATTTTCCGGATGACTATCTTATGATCATTGACGAAAGTCACGTAACTACTCCCCAGGTACGCGCCATGTGGGGTGGTGATCGCTCTCGTAAAGTAAACCTGGTAGATTTCGGGTTTCGACTTCCTTCAGCCCTGGATAACCGCCCGCTTACCTTTAATGAGTTTGAAAGTATGATGAACCAGGTAGTATTCGTAAGCGCCACCCCCGGCGATTACGAACTGCACAAATCAGAGGGCGTGGTAGTGGAACAGGTGATCAGACCTACCGGTTTATTAGATCCCGCAATCGATGTACGACCAAGTCAGGGTCAGATTGACGATTTAATGGAAGAGATAGATGGGGCCATAGAGGCTGGTGAAAGAGTTTTGGTCACTACCCTGACCAAAAGAATGGCCGAGGAATTGACCAAATTTCTGGAACGCGCCGGAATTAAATGCCGGTATATACATTCTGAAGTAAATACATTGGACAGAGTTGAGATCCTTCGTGAACTGAGGTTAGGCATTTTTGACGTATTGGTAGGAGTAAACTTGTTGCGGGAGGGTCTCGATCTACCGGAAGTAGCTTTGGTAGGTATTTTGGATGCCGATAAGGAAGGGTTTCTTCGCAATGAACGCTCTTTAATTCAAACTATAGGCAGGGCGGCCCGCAATGTAAATGGCCGGGTGCTTATGTATGCAGATAACATGACCGGTTCTATGCAGCGTGCCATAGATGAAACCAGGCGACGCCGCAGGATTCAATTGGAATACAATGAAGAAAACGGAATCGTTCCGGAAACAGTTCTCAAATCCAAGGATTCCATTATGCAACAGACAAAAGTTGCAGATTCCAAAAAAACGATACGAAACTATTATGTAGAACAAGAGGAGATCAACCTGGCGGCAGATCCCATTGTTTCTTATATGTCAGGAGAGGACATTGATAAATTAATTGCCAAGAACCAGCAGGCTATGGAAAAAGCCGCCAAAGATCTGGATTTCCTGGAAGCCGCCCGCTTGAGAGACGAAATTCTGGAGCTTAAAAAACTTCGAAATAAAAATCCAAACACCAAATAGCTAATTTCAAGTCAATCACAAATATCATTTGCCAGAAACCCATAATTACGGGCTTGGAAAATTGAAACTTGGGGCTTACCTGGAAATTGTTATTTGGTGCTTGTTACTTGGTTCTTGCCAGATACTGGCTGCTAGCCGGCAAATCTGGCTGCAACTTCATCCCAGTTCACTACGTTCCAGAATGCCTGAATGTAGTCGGGGCGCTTGTTTTGATATTTTAAATAATAGGCGTGTTCCCATACATCAAGACCTAAAAGAGGAGTGCCTTTAACTTCAGCCACATCCATTAACGGATTGTCCTGATTCGGGGTTGATGTAACTGCCAGATGCCCGGCCCCATCTTTGATCAGCCAGGCCCATCCCGAACCAAACCTGGTAGCACCAGCCTTGGAAAATTCGTCTTTGAAACTGTCGAAAGAACCGAACCTTGAATTAATGGCGTCGGCCAATGATCCCTCGGGAGCACCTCCTCCGCTGGGAGACATGCTGGTCCAGAACAAATTGTGATTATAATATCCACCGCCGTTGTTACGTACTGCTCCGTTTCCGGCAACATTGGCCAGGATATCCTCGATGGATTTTCCTTCCAGGTCAGTTCCCGCGATGGCGTTATTCAGATTATTGGTGTATCCTGCGTGGTGCCGGTCATGGTGTATCTCCATGGTACGAGCATCAATATGAGGTTCCAGTGCATCAAATGCATAGGGCAAATCAGGTAATTCAAAAGCCATAATTATAAATGATTGTTAAAGTTGAAGAACTATTTAGTGGTTCTACCAAATATACTAATTTCTTAACTCTCGGAAAAAATCCGCTACCAGTCTTCCGCAAGGTTCCGCCATCAATCCGCTGACCACTTCAGTTCTAAGATGAAGCAACTCGTTCCAACCTGGACCCCTGCTCTTGCCACCACTATCAGTATGCCCGTCTGCCGGATCGACCCTGTTGCCATTACCTTCTGTAGGCTGTTCACTCTTGCTCTTGCTGAACCTGCGGTACCCTTTGGCAGGGTCGGAGGCCCCGTACACCAGGCGCTTCAACTGAGACCAAAATATGGCTCCGGCACACATATGGCAGGGTTCCAGTGTAACAAACAATGTGCATTCCGTAAGATATTTTGCTCCCAGATAGTTCGCAGCCGCGGTAATGGCCAGGATCTCGGCATGTGCGGTCACATCCTGTAACGTTTCCGTTTGGTTGAACGCTTTGGCTACTACGGTTTGGCCACACACTATTACCGCCCCTACCGGGACCTCTCTCTGATCTTTGGCCTTAAGCGCCTGTTGGTAGGCCAGTTTCATATAATGCTCGTCACTGAAAACCGAAAAATCCATGCCGGGGTTATTTGAACTCGATGGTCGACATAATTTGCCTGGCGGTGGACTGCCACCTGTCTTTCAGCCGGGCAGGACAATAGAAAGTGAATACGTATACTTCAAAGTCTTCCACCGTGTACATAACATAGCGATAATCATGAACGGGAGCCTTGTTCCGCAATGAATTCGGATCTCCCTTTACCGTCGACGTAAACTCAAAAGCAGCATAGTCTCTTCCATTCACCTGTTCCAGCTCGTTTCTTTGGAAGTCCACTTCATCAAACAGGTTTCTGATATTATTCTCATAAAAATCCTTCAGTATTGGCATATCCTGGTTACTCCACGGCGTCTTACTTACATTCACTACCAGGTCTGTAGACCGGTCCTCCGTAGTAAAACCCGCCAGGGGTTCCCGGTAACTGATGAACTTATTCCTGATATCCTGGGGACCCATAGCGATGAATTCTGCCGGTACCAGGATGCTGATATCCTCGTTGACCTGCGTTTTTTGTAAGTGTACCTCCTGTGCCCAGGCCATCGGCAGTTGTAGCCACAAGAGAAAAATGAACAGAAGTTTACCTGGAATTGACATTAGCAATCTGCAAATGGATAAGTGGCCAAATTGATTTTAAAATAGGTGAAACAGTAATAAGTATTATTAACTTAGTGCGTCAAAATTAACAATAATATGTTTAGGACGCATAATTGCGGAGCGCTTCGGATAGAAGATGTTGGAAAAGAAGTAACCCTGTGTGGATGGGTACAAAAAGTTCGCGATAAGGGAGGAATGGTTTGGATTGACCTGAGAGACCGTTATGGGGTTACGCAGCTAATCCTGGAAGAAAGCAAATCTGACCCCTCGTTACTGGATCAGGCCAAAAAATTAGGACGGGAATACGTTATAAAGGCAGAGGGTCAGGTGGTGGAAAGATTATCCAAAAATGAAAATATAGCTACCGGGCACATTGAAATCGCTGCTTCCAAGCTGGAAGTCCTAAACACTGCCAGGGTACCTCCCTTTATTATTGAAGATGAAACGGATGGCGGTGAAGACTTGCGGATGAAATACCGGTATTTGGATCTGCGACGGAACGTTGTGCGGAGGAATTTAATCCTGAGACACCAGGTAAGCCAGGCCACCCGCAAGTACCTGGACCAACAGGGGTTCATTGAGGTGGAAACCCCGGTATTGATCAAATCAACACCGGAAGGTGCCAGGGATTTTGTGGTACCCAGTCGTATGAATCCCGGAGAATTCTATGCACTTCCCCAGAGTCCTCAAACATTCAAGCAATTGCTTATGGTCAGCGGTTTTGACCGCTACTACCAAATCGTTAAATGCTTCAGGGATGAAGATCTAAGAGCGGACCGCCAGCCTGAGTTTACTCAAATTGATTGCGAAATGTCATTTGTAACCCGGGACGATATCCTGAAAACTTTCGAGGGATTGACCAGACAATTGTTCCGCGAAGTGATAGATACTGAATTAGGTGAATTCCCACTGATGTCATACCAACAGGCGATGGAGCGGTTTGGAACCGACAAGCCTGACCTCAGATTTGAGATTCCCATTCACCATATCGCCAGTGTGGCCCAGGGAAAAGGATTCAATGTTTTTGACCAGGCCGAAACCGTATTGGCGATCGCGGTACCGGGCGCCGCTGAATATTCGCGCAAGCAGATTGACGAACTAACTGAGTGGGTAAAACGTCCACAAATAGGCGCCAAAGGCATGGTGTACGTGAAATGCCTGGAAGATAACCAGTATAAATCATCGGTGGATAAGTTTTATAACCAGCAGGATCTTGGTTCATGGGCAGAGGCTCTTGGTGCTGCTACCGGCGATTTGATCCTGGTGCTTTCAGGACCCCGGGAAAAGACCTTAAAAGCCATGGGAGAATTGCGGCTGGAAATGGGCCGGAGGCTCCAACTGCTAGATTCCAGTCAATTTTGCCCCTTGTGGGTGGTTGACTTTCCACTATTGGAATGGGATGAAGAAACACAGCGGTATCACGCCATGCACCATCCTTTTACCTCACCGAACCAGGCCGACCTGGAGCTATTGGATAAAGATCCCGGTGCGGTACGAGCCAATGCCTATGATCTGGTGATCAACGGTGTGGAAGTGGGAGGTGGGTCCATTCGTATACACGATGGTGAGATGCAGCAGCGCATGTTCAGGCTATTGGGTTTCACTGAAGAAGAGGCGAAAGCCCAATTTGGCTTCCTGATGCAGGCCTTCGAATACGGAGCACCACCCCATGGAGGTATAGCCTACGGTTTCGACCGGCTCTGTGCACTACTGGGCGGATCGGACTCAATTCGGGATTACATTGCCTTCCCCAAGAATAATGCCGGCAGGGATGTAATGATAGACTCTCCCAGCAGCATTTCTGCAGAACAGATGGAGGAACTGAATTTAAGGATTGTGGGAGTGAAGGAATAAATGTTAACTTTTCATTCAATCCTTCACCCCTTCATTCCTTAATCCATTAAGGCGTCGCGGCGGCCACTGGTCTTTGTTCGGCCGCTGCCTTGACAGGCTTGCCTTTTCTATGTGATAGATCAACCACCACCGGGGTAGCAATGAACACCGATGAATAGGTACCCACCAGGATACCAATCAACAAGGCGAAGCTAAACCCCTTCAATACTGCGCCACCAAATATGAACAGGATCAGCACCACGATTAAAGTGGTAAAAGAAGTAATAAGGGTCCTGCTCATAGTGTTGTTAATGGCCTCGTTAAAATTGGTGATCATTTCTTTCTTGTGGTTCAGGGTAATATTCTCCCTGATCCGGTCAAAAACCACCACTGTGTCATTAATTGAGTACCCTACAATAGTGAGCATGGCTGCGATAAATACCTGATCAACCTCGTACTTGAATCCCAGCAGACCGGCAATGGCAAATGCCGACAGCACCACCAGGGTATCGTGTAGCAACGCTACCACCGCGCCTAATCCGAATTGCCATTTTCTAAATCGCATAAAGATGTAAAGGAAGATGGCTGCCAGTGAGAATAAAATTGATTCTACAGAAGCCATCTTTATATCATCGGCTATGGTAGCCCCTACTTTTTCCGAACTCGATATGGTAAAATGAGCACCGTCGACCTTGGAGTCGTCCTGCACATATTGCAGTCCGGTAAAATCCTGAATCCCACTGACCAGTGCTGCTTCTACCTGGCTGTCTGCATCCTCATTGTCTTCATCTATCATGTAGCTGGTAGTGATCTTCAATACGTTGTTCCCACCAAACGTTTTGACATCCGGTGAGGTATTGCCAAAGTCATCTGCCAGAGATGCTTTTAAATCGGAAGCAACTACAGCGTCGTCGAAGGTTACTACGTAGGATCTTCCTCCCAGAAAATCTACTCCGAAGTTTAAGCCTCCGGTGGTAAACATAATGATCAGACCGGCGGTAATGAAAATTGTGGAAAGCGTATAACCCAATTTTCTTTTGCCCAGAAAATCAATGTTTAGCTTACTCAAAAAGTCTTTTGAGAAAACCGTATCGAAGTTCATTTTGCTCTCATCACCTTTACGTGACATCCATTCCACAATCACTCGCGAAATAAATACCGCTGAGAAGAAGGAGCACACAATACCTATCATCAAAGTGATGGCAAACCCTTTTACCGGCCCCTGGCCCAAAACATATAGGATCACCGCGGTAAGGAATGTGGTAACATTGGCATCTATAATGGAACTGTAGGCCTTTTTATATCCGGTACTGATCGCCGCTTTCAATTTACTGCCAAAGCGCAATTCTTCCCTGATCCGTTCGAATATCAGAACGTTGGCATCAATGGCCATACCAATGGTCAGTACTATCCCGGCGGCACCCGGAAGGGTGAGCGCAGCATTTAGCTGGGCCAGAACACCCAGTATGAAGAACACATTGAACAACAGTGCCAGGTTGGCCACAAATCCACCTCTGGCATAGTAGAAAATCATAAATACCACCACTACCGCCAGTCCTATCAAGATCGAATTGATCCCCTGTGACTGCGCTTCTTTACCCAAAGTGGGACCAATTATTGCCTCCTGAACAATTCGGGTGGGAGCTGGCAATGCTCCGGCCTTCAACACATTTGCCAGGTCTGAGGCCTCTTCGATAGTAAAGTTTCCTGAAATTACCGAACTGCCGTTGGGGATCTCCTCTTCTACCCCGGGAGCTGAATAAATGTAGTTGTCCAGTGAGATAGCAATCCTGGTGCCGGCAGCGGCTGAACTGGCAGTCATTGATGCCCACTTTCTGGCGCCCGTGGCATTCATTGACATATATACCGCCGGTCTGCCTCGCTCGTCGTAATCCTGCCAGGCATTGGTAATGACTTCTCCGGTTAAAGGGGCTTTACCACCTCTCTGGGTTTTAATAGCGTAAAGTTCCAGCAATGTATTGGAGCCGTCATCCTGAAGATCAGCTGGTTTTACTGCCCAAAGCAATTTGGTATTTGGGGGTAACAGGGCCTTTATATCATCCCTGTTAATATAGTCATTTACCTGGCTGGTATCGCGCAAATCCGCGTACATGCCATAAGGTGATAATTGCAGTATTTGAAACAGCTTTGAAACCTGTAGATCAAGGCTGTCCAGTGCTGCAGTACTATCTGACTCTGAAAGCTGCTGTGCCAGGTCATTTTCCAGGCTGTCCCCAACCTGTTGCGGATCGTCGGTAGCAACGTCATCCTCCGCATCATCGGCAATTAAAACGCTAATATCATCTATTACTTCAGCGCTGTCATCATCACCCTGAGCCTGTTGCTGGCGCGTCTGCTTTTCTTCGGCCAGCAGTTTGAGGTTTATTCCCTGCATGGTCGGGCCAACTTCCGCCCAGTCAGCTACATCCAGAAACTCCAGTTTGGCTACACCTTGCAATAGCTTTCGCACCCGCTCAGGGTTGTCGGCTCCGGGTAGCTCTACCTGAATTCTACCGGTTCCCTGCAATCTTTGAATATTGGGCTGAGAAGTACCAAAACGGTCCACCCGGGTGCGCAGGATCTGGAATGACCGGTCGATGGCATCTTCAACTTCTTCCTCGATTACCGACATAATCTCGTTGTCGGTGCTTTGAAAGTTAAACCGGTCTTTGTTGGCGGCACTGGCAAATATGGTACTTAATTTACCAGTGGGCTCCAGTTCCTTAAACGCCTCATAGAACAAGTCGGTAAATGATTGCTGACTATCTTTCTGACGTTCCTTGGCCATATCCAGGGCCTGTAAAAAATTGGGGTTTTCATTATTACCCGAA
The DNA here is from genome assembly GCA_030430675.1 of Bacteroidia bacterium. Taxonomy (GTDB): domain Bacteria; phylum Bacteroidota; class Bacteroidia; order Cytophagales; family Cyclobacteriaceae; genus SZUA-3. The sequence goes on from JAUIKU010000060.1 coordinate 16,508, forward strand.
AGTCCTTTGATAATTTCTACCGGGCTAACCTCCAGATTTACATACATACCTCCCTGTAAATCAAGACCCCGGTTAAGTTCGGTCTCCTTAATGTCCTGGTAGGTATACTCTATCCCAAACAGGTTATACACCGGCTCTGTCCAGACAGAATCAAGATAGGCCTGTTTTTTACTGTAATCTACATTATCGTTGGTATCAGTGGCATACTCGGTCGCCTGCTGCTGAATATTTCTGGAGATAAAAGTAAAAGAGAGGTAGTATATACACAGCGCTGATATTAATATCGTCAAGAATATTATGAATCCTTTGTTTTGCATGGTATTAAATAATTGGGTTTTGAAAGAATTTGGTTAACACCTGAGGTGTTGAAGTGATTACTTAAATCCCGCTACGGAGCGTTGGGACTAATTATCAGGGGAAACAGGATCTTTAGGAATTGATTCTCACTTCCGGTGTGAACAGGCAATTCCTTGAATTCAAATTCACTTAACAGCACCACCTCGTGGATGAAGTATAGCACCATAGGTGCCATTCCCTGAAAACTGGGAATCAGTGCGTCATAAGCCTTTAGCGGTAATAACTGGTCACCGGATTCGTGACTTGTTTCTATAGCCGTATTATCCGAGGTACCTTCATCGGGTAAAGAATACAACGAAATACTGTGCATGAGCACGGTAAGGCTCAATAGGGTCAATATGGATTTGTTTATTCTCCGCACTTTCCGGCTTATCTCCTGTAATTCAGACTACAAAGCTAGCTATTATCCGCTAACTTTCAAGCTTATTCATTCCAAAAAGCACTGAAGATCATGAGGCATTCACCAGGAAATCCACCAACTTTCCTATGGCCAAACCACGATGGCTTATCCTGTTCTTCTGCCCTTCGGACATTTCCGCGAACGTCTTATCAAATCCGTCCGGCACGAATACGGGATCATAACCAAACCCTTGTGTACCCCTGGGTTCCTCGATAATTTGCCCGTTCACCACACCTTCAAAAAAATGAACCGCCTGTTCCCTGATAAGACATACGACGGTGCGAAACCTTGCGGCCCGGTTGTCTTTTCCTTTCAGTTCATTCAGCAGCTTGACATAGTTGGCCACATCGTCACACTCAATACCGGCATACCGGGCCGAATGAACTCCAGGGGCCCCATTGAGTACGTCTACCTCCAGGCCGGTATCATCCGCGAAACAATCAACCCCGAAGTGAACTTTCACATAGCTGGCCTTTTGACGGGCATTCCCCTCCAGGGTGTTTTGCTCTTCCGGCAACGCTACCTCACAACCGATATCCTGCAGGGAAAGTATGGCTAGCTCCTGCGGCAGCAATAACCTGACTTCCCTGAGTTTATGTAGATTATTGGTAGCAAAGCAGAATTTCATGGTCAATCAGGAATCCACGGTTATAATAGTCATCTCGAATACCAGTATCTCGTTTTCACCGATGATACTACCAGCTGGAGGAAAGCAGCCGTATGCCAATTCAGCGGGGATAATCAGCAGTCCTTCAGTACCTTCATTAAAAAGCAGTAATCCTTCTTCAAAACCGGGGATAAATGCCCCCTGATTGACGATTAACGGTCCTATGGTACCGGAGTCGAAAGTTGTTCCATCCAGTAGCACTCCCTGATAGCTAAACTCTATAGTGTCTCCATAACTAATGTTATCACCGGTACCAGGGGTCTCAATAGCATATCTCAGCCCGGATGCTGTAGTCTGCATGGTCCAGCCGTTTTCGTCGATATACTGGTCGATGATCTCATCCTGCTCCTCTACCGGAACCAGTGTACAATCATTGATAGGGGCATCATCATCCATTGAACATCCCTGTGCAATCAGAACTGCTACAAATAATAATAACTGTCGCATCTTCAAAAAATAATTAATTGTTAACTCCCACCAGTTCAACTTCAAACTCCAATATGGCATTGGCTACGATCACTTCACTTCGCTGCTGGTCCCCATAGGCCATTGGCGATGGAATATACAGTCTGGCCTTAGCACCTTCATTCAACAGTGCTATTCCTTCATCCCAGCCGTGAATAACCCCGCCGGTTCCCAAAATAAACTCGAATGGACCATAGGTACGTCCGGGGTTGTACAAACCATATTCCTTGGCTTTTTCCTCTACTGAGGTATCAAAGAAGTCTCCCTCCAGAACATTGCCGGTATAAATTACCTGTACCTTATCTCCGATCTGAGGTTTGGGTCCCGTTCCCTCTTCCAAAACAGTGTATCGCATTCCACTTTTTGAAGTCTGGGCTTCTATATTATTCTTGGCCAGATAAGCATCAATAATAGCAATATCGGTATCCATTTGTTCCTGGCTTTCCTGAAGTGCCTGAATCCGGTAGGCGTCTATTTCCTCAACCTGGGCCATAGCCTGCATTCTCTGAAATTCCTCCACTTCATAGATTTCTTCCATCCCGATGGCACAGGTGATTATATCCTCCGGATTCACATTGGCGGGCACCTGCATTTGCCAGGTACGTTCATACAGGTCACCTGCTTTTACTTTAGCCACGATACTGTCTCCTTTGGACAGCATGGCAAATGCTTCTTCAATACCCCCTTTTACATTCCACATCTGCTCCACCTTTTGTAATGGCATCTCAGAAGCTTCCATAATTATACTATCGCCGCTACTCATGGCCAGATTAAGTGTAACAACCTGTCCTTCTGTGGGTTGCACCCCAGAGCTGCCCTTAGTCACGATCTTATACTGCAGGCCTGAGTCCGATGTCTCAAATCCATCCTGGTTTCCACAACTGGCCAATATCACTATTACAGCCAGACCTGTTAAAATTTTATTAAACATTTGATATTTGTTTTGTTGAAGTTAGTTTCGATTTATACAAAGGCAACAAGTCGATAAACTTGTCAACTGTTTCCTGAAGGGATACCGTGGATTTTCCCCCGGCCGCGTTCCTGTGTCCGCCACCTTCAAAATGTTTTCGGGCCAATTGATTTACTGAAAAATCTCCCACGGAACGAAGTGAAAGCTTAATTAGCTCTCCTCTGTCAATGATTAATGCTGCCAATACCACTCCCTTGATGGAAAGGGCATAATTTACCAGCCCCTCGGTATCGCCGGTCTTTGAATTAAACCTGACCAGGTCCTCCTTTGATATTGCAAAGAATGCGGTATTGTATTCTTGCAGCAGTACCAGGCGTTTGCTCAGGGCAAATCCCAAAAACTGCAGCCTTTCCAGGGTATTGGAATCATATATTAAGCGGGATACCTTGTGCGTGTCAGCGCCCAGTTCAATGAGATCTGCCACGATCCGGTGTACGGATTGGGTAGTATTTGAATGCTGAAAAGAGCCGGTATCTGTCATAATACCCGCATATAAAGCTTCGGCAATATCCTGATCGATCAGGCCTGTCCGCTCCAGGGCAACCACCAACTCATATACCAGTTCCGCTGTTGCTGCTGCTCCGGTACTGCAAAAGTAAAAATCTGCAAAATCCTCAGGGTCCAAATGATGGTCGATCAGTACTTTCACTGCTTGTGAACGGTTTACCTGTTCACCCAGGTCATTAATTCTCTTCAAACTGGAGAAATCCAGGCAAAATATTAACTGGGCGTTTTCCACCAGTTTATTGATGGCCGGTTTTTCAGCATTTTCATAAACCCGTACCTGCTCGTGCCCCTTCATCCAATGCAAAAAAACCGGATAGTCCGAAGGGGTGATCACATCCACCTGATGGTTCATCTTTTGTAACAGTCCACTCAACCCCAATGACGACCCCAATGCGTCGGCATCAGGATTATGATGAGTAACAATCACAATTTTTTTAGGAGTGTGTAGTAGTTGCTTAAAGGCTTGAAAATCCTGCATTAATACCCATGCCCTACAATCGGCCTGATAGTGTTTTGCAAAAGTGTTAATAAATAAAGTAAAAACAAAGGTGCCCATTTCATAAGGAACAACCCAACCCTCTTTAAATATTTAAAAAAGTGATAACTTAGCGCCCTGTTTGACTTGACAGTAATTTAAAAATTAGCAATGACAGGGAACATCACCTTCACTATGATCAAGCCAGATGCGGTAAGCGCTGGCAATTCCGGAGCCATCATTAAAATGATTGAGGAGGCTGGTTTTGAGATCCAGGCCATGAAAAAAACCCAGCTCAGCAAGGAGGTAGCCGGCAAGTTTTATGCCGTTCACCGGGAAAGGCCTTTCTACGGCGACCTTTGTGAATACATGTCATCCGGCCCTATTATTGCCATAATCCTGACCAGGGAAAATGCTGTGGAAAGCTTTCGAAAGTTGATCGGCGCAACAGACCCTTCCAAAGCCGACCCTGGAACCATTAGACAGTTATTCGCCACGTCCATAGAAGCCAATGCCATCCATGGTTCTGATTCGGATCAGAATGCAGCTATTGAATCGGCCTTCTTTTTCTCGGAACTGGAACGCTATTGATCAGTAACCTTGTCTTTCTTAAAGAATACCCGCCGCAGCCAACGGGGCAGGAATATCGCTCCTAACAGCAGGTAGGGGTAGAATGACAACGCGCGCCACAAAATGTTGCTGATCAGGGTATAAGCCCCCAGGTAATCCTGGAAAAACAGGGGGAAAAAGAACTCTGCAGCACCACTGCTGCCCGGTGTTGGTGATACCAGCATGATGATCCACAATATGAGCTGCCTGGCAAATATCACCAGGTGGTCGCTAAAGGGAAGATCCACCAAGGAGGCTATTATGAAATTCAACTGCAAGTAGCGCACAGACCAGATCAAAATGGTAATTACAATGATGCTGATCCAAAAAATTGGCATTTTGCCTTTGAGCTGCCCGGATGCCCAAATTATTTCATTACCATGCTGATATGCGCTATGGCGCCATCTTCTGAGGATTTTTATGGAAGTAATTTTCAGCAGTAACCATTTAAAGGCCCTTGGCTTTATAAACAAGGCATAGCTCATGACCAGCGTATACATAGCGATCAAAAAGTAGCTGATCCAGAACAAAACCTGTAGTCCGCTTTGCGGGCTGAAGGACCAGCCGAGAAAACTCAGGGGGCTGTCAGATTCGGGAATAATTTGTCCTTCCGCAAAAAAGAATACCACCGGTGCGAACACCACAAAAATCAAGTTGTCCATTATTGCGGTGAGCATTACCAGGGCCAGGGATTTCCCCAGACTGACCCCTTCTTTCATCAGTATAAAGACAGCAACTGCTGTTCCACCCACTACGGAAGGGGTCACCGCACTGGCAAATTCCCAGAGAATAATCACATAGATTGAACTGGTCCAATCAAGGTGCTCCTTGGCAATTACCTGTATCCTGAAGATATAGAGAAAAGCTCTCACCACAATCATTAACAGTGCCAGTGAGAACATCCCCGGACGGGCATTCCGGATAAGGGACAGGTTTTCGGAACTTACATTGGGATCACTGTAGAACAGATAAGCAACAATCCCCAGTCCAAATAAGACGGGGATCCAAATTTTGTTGGGATTAAGGGTTTCGAATATTTTGCCAGTGTCCCGGGTCATTTAATCAACCAAGGCTTCCTCAGGCTTTTCGATCCAGAAGTTGTTGAACCCCAAGCCCAAATGCAGTGTAATTTGACGCATCTGCAATAGCTCCAGAATGGCCAGAAAGTTAAAGATTACCGCAATCTTGCTCGATTCTTTTTTAATAACATCCAGGAAAGAAACCC
>JAUIKU010000061.1 GCA_030430675.1 Bacteroidia bacterium
GCCGATTTCGACAATGATGGTAACAAGGATTTGTTTATTGCCAATGGAATTCCGCATGATCTGACCAACCTTGACTTTAGCACGGTTTGGGCACAAATGATCAATGAAAATCCCAATGCGGAATGGTCACAGGTATGGAAACCCCTAATGCGGGACCTGGATACCCGGGGTAATGTTAAGATTTCCAATTATATCTTTCAAAACAGCGGCCGGCTCCTGTTTGAAGACAAAACTTTGGAATGGGGGATAAAAGCACCTACCTATTCCTCCGGTGCCGCCTATGCGGATTTTGATAACGACGGTGATTTGGACCTGATTACCAACGACCTGGATAATCATCCTACCTTATACCGTAACCGTTTAATGGATGACTTGTCATCGGAAGATTCGCACTACCTGCAACTTGATTTGTCAGGTAGCGCCCAAAATCCGGGAGGTTACGGATCAAAAATTTGGGTCTTCCATGGAGGGCACATGCAATACCTGGAGCACCACCCGGTACGGGGTTTTCAATCGACCGTGGACCCAAAGCTCCATTTTGGGCTGGGAGGTTCTCAGCTTATTGACTCATTGTTCCTCTTGTGGCCTGATGGTAAAAGTCAGATGCTGACGGAATTGAAGGTTAACCAGCAAATGGTTATTAGGTATGACGATGCGGTAAGAGATAATGCACTACCTGAAACCTGGAATAATCCGGAGGCCTACTTGTTCAGAGAAACGTCATCTGAGCGGGTTATCAACTTTGAGCACCGGGAAAAAGAGTTTGTGGATTTTATGGTGCAACCGTTGATTTTACATCAGTATTCAAAAGAAGGGCCGGGAATTGCGGTGGGCGATATCAATGGAGATCAATTGGAGGACTTCTTTGTGGGGAATGGCACCGGTGAAGCTGGTATCATGTACCTGCAAACCACCGATGGTAAGTTTAAGTCCAGGCCTTTGGATGACAATGGCAATTACGAGGATATGGGGGCGTTGTTACTTGATGTGGATGGTGATGGTGACCAGGACCTCTATGTGGTCAGTGGAGGTACCGGCTTGCCTCCGGGAAACCGGTTTTACCAGGATCGTCTCTATTTGAATGATGGAAAAGGAGATTTTCAAAAGGCGGAAAACGCCTTGCCGGATATGAGGGTCTGTGGTTCCAAAGTGGCGGCTGCGGATTTTGACCGCGATGGTGACCTGGACCTGTTCGTTTGCGGCCGGGTGGACCTGGAGCAGTACCCAATGCCGGCCAGCAGCTACCTGCTGAGAAATGACTCCGAAAACAATATGGTACGCTTTACTGACGTTACCGAAGAATTACTCGATTTTGGTGATTTTGAAATGGGCCTGCTTTCCGATGCCTTATGGACAGATTACGATGCCGATGGCTGGGTAGATCTGATACTGGCAGGGGAGTGGATGCCTTTGACGTTGCTGCAAAATCAGCAGGGTAACCTGGTACATGCCACCAATACCGGACTGGAAGATTACACCGGTTGGTGGAACAGCCTGACGGGTGCCGATATCGATCGGGATGGAGATATTGACTACCTGGCTGGCAATCTGGGGTTAAACAGCCGGTTTAAGGCATCTGGCAGGGAACCCGTAGGCATTTTTGCAGCGGATTTTGACCAAAATGGGATCATTGATCCTATAATTACCTATCAGATACAGCAGGAAACATATCCTGTCCATAACAGGGATCTGATGCTAATGCAGATTCCTCACCTCCAGAAACAACTGGATTCATATGAAAATTTTGCCCGATCAAATGTTTACCAAATATTCACGCCACAAGTGCTGGAAACGATTGATTATAAGGAAGTTAATTTCATGAGTACTTCATTGTTGGAGAACAGGGGAGACGGCACATTTAATATTCGCCCGCTGCCGGTGGAGGCACAGTTCGCCCCGGTATATGGCATACTGGTCAATGATTATAACAACGATGGGTTCCAGGACATTCTGCTCACCGGAAACTCTTATTCCGCAGATGTTGAATCAGGTAGTTACGATGCCTTTACCGGATTACTGTTGGTTGGGAACGGAAATAAGTCTTTTAAACCGGTTCCTTCCCGTACCAGCGGATTTTTTGTGGATGGAGATGCCAAAGGGCTTGCTGAACTAAATACCGGAAACGGCCAGAGGTTGATTTTAGCGGCACAGAATTCTGGACCATTAAAGGTGTTCGAGACTGCTGATGATTCCGGGACCATGATAAAGTTGCAGCCGGAGGATTTTGTAGTCGAATTAAGCTATGAATCCGGTGAGGTAGTGCGTCATGAGTTTTACCACGGCAGTAGCTATTTGTCAAACTCTTCAAGGACAATGCATGTCCCAAAGGAAATAGCTTCTGTAAAGATCATGTCATTTACCGGTGAGACAAGGATCCAAAAGTATTAACCTAAATAACTATGATAAGGATTTGCACAATATTTCGATGGAGTATACTGATATACCTGCCAACACAATTGTTTGGTCAAATAGTTTATGAAGCCCCTTCGAAGAAATTAGTGGAGTTTAGTCATAAATCACCCACTACTATTCAATACTTTGAAAATGTCAACTTTTACGATTCAGTACCTTTCGATGGAATTAGTGTTAAACTTTCTAGTTCCGTAGGTGGTGGCAAAATATTTATGGTTCAGGATTGGGAATCGATTTCTGATGAAGACCGCCAAAAAGAATATCAAATGGTTAAGCAGCTTGGAGAGCAGTTTTCGTTGGAGCACAATTTCCTGGTTCTTTATGGTGCCTCACAGTTGGACTGGTTTTCAGATAAACAATGGCAACAGGCTGAAGAGCATATCCGATATGCTGCTAACTTAGCCCGTGTTGGAAACTTTAAAGGTATTTTATGGGACCCTGAACCATACAAGCCCGGTAAGAATCCATGGAAATTTCCTGAACAATACAAAAAAGACCAATACTCCTTTGATGAATACTACGCTCAAGTCAGAAAAAGGGGAACTCAATTTATCGAAGCAATCCAGGAAGAGTTTCCAGGTGCAGTAGTCCTAAGTCTGCGAGAATTTTCAGACTTTTTAACTGCTTCGCCTTTCTCTCAAAAAATATTGCCCGCCGATGATTTGGTTACTGCGGTAACCAAATTGGAAAATGCCTGGTGGGGTTTGCACTTGCCTTTCACTCTTGGCATACTGGATGGTATAGGGGATGACATAATGTTTATAGACGGTAATGAAGAGGCCTATTATTATACTTCGGCGATTGAGTATTATAAGGTACGTCACCAGATTGCAGATGACCTGCGAGCTTTAATTCCTCCTGGCTTACGCCCAAAATTCAAAGCAAATTATCAAATCGGCCATGCCATATCTGCCGATTACATCATTGGCAACTGGTTTGGCCTGCTCAACGGCTTCAGCAATAGGCTAACCGGGCAGGGTGTGGTGTTGAATGCCGAAGAAAAGGCCATGTGGTTTGAGCATAATGTTTATTATGCGCTTAAAACATCGGATGAGTACGTTTGGCTTTATTCGGAGCAACCCAATTGGTGGACTGGAGAAAATGTGCCAAAAGGATTTCTTGAGGCATTATTGCAGGCTAAGACGAAAGTTGCAAACCAACAACCGCTGGGATTTGGTGTAGAAAGTATGCTGGAAAAAGCCAGGGATAAGGCGGAAAAGGTCCGTAAATAAATAAAGCCATCGGGACCGATTTATTCCATCAGGGATTCTATCTTTTGGGCCATTTGTTTCCTGACCGCCAGTATTTTCTCAGAATCGCGGGTGAAGTCCCACCATTCTGCAGCAACCTGATTCAGCATGCTTTTCACAAACTCGTGCTCCCCGGCATCATCCAGGATCTTGAAATACTCGTAGTCCTCCAATCCCTCGCGAATATTTTTCAATCGAATGGAGGCCACCGGGCCATCGAAGCCGGCATCAATACCCGGATATACCAGCAGCCCTCCACCGTTGAAATACCGGTTACGGTAAGCGGTGGAATCCGACAGGTTTGATGGCCAGGGTCCCATAGTGGGAGACTGCCAGGGCCCACCTTCCTGGTACCAGCCGGTGGTAGTCCAGTATAACAAACCAGTGATCCCATATTGACGATTAATCCAGGTGGGTATTCTGTAGGATACCAGTGGCTGGTCGATATGCCAGTAGGGTGGGTGGTAGTCTTTTACTTTTTCATACTGAGGATGATATCCCGGAGCCGGCTGTACCAGGGCCGTATAAGACCATACCTCATCACCATTCTCTATTTTTTCATTAATGGTTTCCCTGTCAATAAATCCAAAAAGAGGGCACCAGATATCTATATGCGGGTCCAGGTTCGGCCAATCCGGCTCATGTTTATAGGTTTGCTCAACCACCAATTTCTTTAAATCCGGGGCTGCCTGTTCAACCACCTGGGCAAGGTTGATCACCTGCTGGTAGTCCTTTACTGAATTTGGTTCATCCAGCATGTACAAATAGGCCCGGTCTTCCCAACCGCGGTCGACTACATACTGATACATTTCCCGGTAATAACGTTTTGATTTCTCGATGGCTTCCGGATCCGTTTGGTTGTCCGGGGTGGCTCGGTCGCTGTTGGAAGTATTGGTCATGAAGGGCGTCCTGGGAATCTCAAAATCAAGGAGGTTAACACGGTCCACGTAATTGATCAGCTGCTGGTCCCGTTCAGGGTCGATCGTCAGTGAGCCGTCGGGGTTAACCTTAGGCAGTAAGCTGTGAGGAATAGGAGGGTTGACCCGGTGTCGGGCCAGTTCCTCGCAGAAGGCCATTTCTGTTTGCCTGAACTGTTCGGAATCCCTGTCAATGCCCCACATTTTGGCTATTCTTGCGAAATGTCCTAAATGCGTGCGGTGGCTGGCAGTATTGGGAAGTTCAAAATCCCACACGGTGAGGGTGACCGGTATCGACGCTGAGAGCCTGTTACTAGCAGAAACACGTATGGTGCCCTGGTAAACTCCCGCTTTAGCGGTAGCTGGCACATATACGTCCACCCATATGGTGGAATGTTGTCCTGGATACAGCTCAATGGGATACGCGCTGTAGGTAGGCGTTCGTAAAAGTTCACCGACAGGAGCTTTTATTTTCCTGCCAGGTAAAATGGAGTCCCCGGTTACCGGATTAATAAATGGTAACAGTGGATCTGCGTATAGTCCCGGAGGATTTTCGGCACGGGGAGAGGAATGTGGCAGAAACACCTCTTCGGCCCTGTAAACAGTGATATCTTGCTGATAGATGATGTCTTCGGTACTTTCCAGATTGGATATTTCTATGCGAATATCTTCTAAATAGGTTTTCGAACCGGCGCTTACAACTACCTGGAATGCCTCATATTCATTTTGTGCCGCCATTATTTCCACTGACTGTTTGCCGGTAATTGCCGAATTTGGCAGTACCCTTTGCATGGAATTAAGAGCTGTCAGTTGCAAGGGTTGATAAGTTTCTTCCTGACAGGAATAAAATACCAGGGTAAAGCCTATACTTAGAATTAGCACTAAATAAATTGATGGTTGCAGTCTTTTCATGGATTAAATAATACAGATGCCGGCGATGTTAATTAAGTTAGACAAATAACTTTGGATTAGCTGGTAACATTATTCAGATAACCAATCCAAATCAACAAAATGCGTTACTGTTTAAGGAGAACTTGTAAAATGGAGTTTCTTTATTTGAATATTTAGCTCTTTATTGTGTTTCTTGAGAGCATACACTTGACATTAAGCTGAACTAATGGATAGCAACCCAATAGTAATTATAGGAAGCACCAATATGGATATGGTGGTTAAAACTTCCCATATTCCTACTCCTGGCGAAACAGTGCTGGGTGGAAAATTTTTAATGAATCCCGGGGGTAAGGGTGCCAATCAGGCGGTGGCTGTAGCCAGACTCGGCGGCAAGGCAAGTTTCATTTCCAAAGTAGGCAATGACATATTCGGAAATCAGTCACTGCAACTATTCGTTGAAGAGGGCATTGATACGCAATTCTTATTGCAAGATAACCAGTTGCCATCTGGGGTGGCTTTGATAACAGTAGACGACTCCGGAGAAAACAGTATCGTGGTGGCTCCTGGTGCCAATGCCGGGTTAACACGGGATAACCTGGAACCATCTCTTGAAAAAATTGTCGATCCGGGGTTTTATCTGATGCAGTTGGAGGTACCAATTGACACCATAAAATTCGCTCTCCAATACGCCCGCCAACGGGGAATTAAAACCATACTGAACCCGGCCCCCGCGGATCCCGGTATCACTGATTTATTGGATATGGTTGACTACATAACTCCAAACAGCAGCGAAGCTGAGATACTCACGGGTATACCAATAACAGATATGGAACAGGCAAAGCTTGCCGCGGCGGCCCTTCACCGGCTGGGGTCAAAGCATGTGATAATAACACTGGGAGAACAGGGTGCTATCATATCAGGGGGAGACAGCATTGAACATATTCCAGCTACTCCGGTAAAGTCGGTGGATTCAACTGCCGCCGGAGATACTTTCAATGGTGCCCTGGCAGTGGCCCTGGCCGAAGGAGAAGATTTACCAGCCGCAGTTAAATTTGCCTGTAATGCTGCTGCCATTACCGTTACCAGGTTAGGTGCGCAAAATTCAATTCCTACCCGAAAAGAATTAGATCAAATTCGTCAAGACTAAATACAACCTAAATGTTTATTGTTCACAACTATATTATTGCAGTGATATTTTGTGTGATTACCATGATCTGCTGGGGGTCATGGGCCAACACACAAAAGCTGGTCCAGGGAAGATGGCGTTTTGAGCTGTTTTACTGGGACTATGTTATAGGGGTATTTCTATTCTCCCTGGTCGCTGCTCTGACCCTGGGAAGTATTGGAGATCAGGGCAGGAGCTTTTTAACAGATATAAGCCAGGCGGATAGCCGGAATATTGGCAGTGCCTTTATCGGGGGTATTATATTTAACCTGGCGAATATCTTGCTAACTGCGGCCATTGCCAATGCCGGCATGGCTATGGCATTTCCCATTGGCATAGGTATTGCCCTGATTCTGGGAGTTATTCTTAATTACCTGCTGCTGTCCAAAGGCAATCCCGCATTGCTGTTTTCCGGAGTGGCCTGTATTCTACTGGCCATAATTCTCAATGCAATTGCCTATCGTAAAAGCAGTAGCTCAACCCAGGGAACCAGCTATAAATGGATATTTATCTCGGTAGTCTCAGGTTTACTGATGTCACTATTCTACCCGTTTGTGGCCAACGGCATGGATCTGCAAAATTTCGTGGCTCCTGAGGTTGGCAAGATGACGCCTTATAGCGCTTTTGTGATTTTCGCCACCGGTATACTGGTAAGTAATTTCATTTTCAACAGTGTGCTAATGAAGAAGCCGCTTTCGGGGTCGGCCCTGTCCTATGGTGAATACTTCCGGGGAAACCTGAAACTACACCTGGTGGGGGTGCTGGGGGGATGCATCTGGGGTCTGGGAAATCTGTTCAACCTTATCGCAGCCGGCAAGGCCGGACCGGCAATTTCTTATGGTTTGGGTCAGGGCGCTACCCTGGTGGCAGCGTTCTGGGGGGTGGTGATTTGGAAGGAATTTAAAGGCTCCGGCGCCAAAATAAATGCTTTAATTGGATGGATGTTTCTGCTGTTTGTGGTAGGAATAGTGACCATAGTATATGCCGGAATGGATTAAAAAATAGATTAATCAAAATTAGACAACCAAATGAATCGTAATAGTTTTTTATCAATAGCAGTATTTCTTTTTTCCATCTTTGGCGTTAACGCGCAGGACTATGTTGAAATCACTGAAATCCAACGTTTGAAATTGCTGGAAAAACCCGCCAATGGCGTGAGCGTGGTGTTAGATACGGATACTTACAATGAGATTGATGACCAGTTCGCCCTGGTGTATGCCTTGTTGTCAAAGGAGAGTTTTGACCTGGAAGCGGTTTATGCCGCTCCATTCTCCAACAGCAGGGCTGATGAACCCGGACAGGGTATGGAACTCAGTTATGAGGAGATCCTGCGTATTTTGGACAAAATGGATATTGATCCTCAGGGTTTTGCCTTTAAAGGTTCGGTAAATTACTTGTCAAAAGACCTAAAGCCCGAGTCCAGTGCTGCTACTACCGACCTGATTCAGCGTGCCATGAAGCACACACCTGACAATCCTTTATATGTAGTACCGGTGGGTGCCATCACCAATATTGCCAATGCCATACTGCTGAAGCCTGAAATCACCCAAAATATTGTGGTGATCTGGTTGGGTGGCCACGCGCATGACTGGCCGGATACCGAGGAATTCAATATGAGGCAGGACAAAGCAGCCGCAAACGTAATTTTGGACAGCGGGGTGCCCTTTGTGCAGTATCCCTGTATGGGAGTGGTTAGTTCCTTTTACACTACCGTTCCTGAAATGGAGAAGAATTTGAAAGGTTTTAACGAAACCTCGGAATACCTGCTTGAGATTTTCAAAGAATACAGGGAGGACCATTTTGGTTGGTCGAAGGTACTATGGGATATGACCGCTGTGGCATACCTGATCAACCGGGACTGGACACCCTCGCAACTGGTTCATGTGCCTAGAGTTTCGGAGTTTGGTACCTATAGTTTCGACAATAACCGTCATTTGATGCGGGTGGTTTATCACATCAACCGGGACAGGATCATGAGGGATTTCTTCACCAAGCTGCAAAAATTGGAGTAATGTTAATTGTAAAATTCCGGGCCAATGAAATGTCCTTATAACTGGTGGTTGATGTTTGTTGCCATATTCTGCTGGGGATGTTCCCGCCAGCAAAAACAACCGGCCGACAGCAACATCAACCCGGAGTCATCGCTCCCGAATATTGTATTGATCATCTCAGACGATCAGGCCTGGAATGATTACAGTTTTATGGGCCATGGTCACATTGAAACTCCCCGTATTGATCAATTGGCCAGCGAAGGGTTGACATTTACCTACGGTTATTCCCCGGCACCACTATGCAGTCCGGCGCTGGCCTCACTGGTTACCGGTCTGTATCCCCATCAGCATGGGATACTGGGTAATGATCCGGTTTTTGCGTCAGATAATAAGCGTTACAGTACAGAATGGCGGGTGGAAAGAACTTCCTGGTACAAAAAGTATGTGGATGATTTTGTGAAATTGCCCACTATACCGTCACTGCTAAAAAGTAAGGGGTATCAATCATTACAAGTGGGTAAGTGGTGGTTGGGAAACTTCAAAAATGGCGGCTTTGATGCTGGGATGACCCATGGTGATCCCACCCGGAATGGCCGCCATGGGGATGACGGGTTAACCATTGGTAGAGAAGGTTTGGATGTGGTTTATGATTTTATGGACGATGCTGTTGCAAAGGATAAACCGTTCTTCATTTGGTATGCGCCTTTTTTACCACATGCACCGCACAATCCGCCGGACAGTCTAAAGCAAAAATATATGGAATCAGCACCCACGGAGGCGGTGGCCAATTACTGGGCCATGTGTGAATGGTTTGATATAACCTGTGGGCAATTGATGGATTACGTTCAAAATCAAGGATTAAGTAAAAATACGTTGTTTGTATATGTTACTGACAATGGATGGATACAAGACCCTGACCGCCCCAACCGTTTTGCTCCTCGATCCAAGCAGCAACCGTATGAGGGAGGCATACGCACCCCTATAATATTCAGGTGGCTGGATACTATTGCGCCGGAAATGGATACTACTTCCGCAGTAAGCGGGGTTGATATTGCTCCCACATTGCTGGAGATATGTGACATAGAGGCCCCGGATGTATTGCAGGGAGTCAATGTGTTGGACAAGGAGGCGTTACAGTCACGAGACCTGGTATTTTCCGAAGCCTATGCGCATGATTTTAGCACCATTGATTCCAGTTTGTATTACCGGGTGGCCATAGATTTTCCCTATAAGCTTATTCTTCCTGACAGCGGCAACAAGCCCCAGTCGGCGGTGGAATTTTTCAATATTCAGGAAGATCCATTCGAGGATGTTGACTTGTCCGGTAGTTACCCCGATCAGGTTCATGACTTACATATGAAGATAGAATCCTGGTGGAGTAGGTAACTACCCTGCCTCCGTAAAACCTGCCCGTATGTTCCAGTTAATATTGGCAAATGGATATGCTACGAAGGAGGTACCGGGTGCATTTAGAATAAGTGCTCCATTGGTAACCTGTGGTCCCAGGTCACATCCGATTAAGCCAAGGTTAACCGGATGGTCGAAGGTAAGTGTAATCCATAAATCCTCACTGGTTAATGTTAGCTCCTGGTCCAATATATAACGGTTCCAGGCTCTGCCTACTACATTAGAAGAGATATCAGCAGAATAGATCCTGGTGCCGGGCAGGTGGTTGCCCTCCGTTCCCTGGTAAATATCGAGCTGGCAGGATTCGGGAACGTTTGCCAGGAAAAATTGGATTTCTGTTAAATTGTCCTGGTTATATTGGGCCACCTGGTTACCGGTGAACATTACTCCTACACGATTGGTGCCGGCTTCAAGAACAGGTGCTGATACATTCTCTCCGTCGTGATGCAATAAGGCAAGAGGAATACTCGGATCGTCAGAGTCGTTACAACCTGCAACAACTAACAAAAATGATAAACAAAGAAATAACAGGAAACGCATAGGAGTTTGGTTTGTCAAAACATTCATCATCATACCTTGATAATAGTTTCTGGTATCAACAATTGTACCATAAGTTACTCATTATCGACTACTAGTGCTTCCGCTATAGCGGAACGTATGTTTCGGGTAGTTTTGGTTTAAAAAGTCATATCTTTAGCAAGACTTCAATTTTTATTTGTCGGCGCTTTAATATGAGAATCCATGTCCAAATTCTGGCCCTGTCCTGTATGGTTTTTCTAAATGTATGTTCTTCCTCAAATGACAGACCAGCCACTGGCGAGGAGCACTTAAGCATGGCTACAGAATTCGACCGGGATGTAGCATTCATGAAACGATACACCCAGGTAGTGGTGCTGGGATCCAGGGAGTCCGGCAGGGTGGCCCTGTCCCCGTCATTGCAAGGCAGGGTGATGACCAGCACCTCGGCCTCCGGTACCAGCTATGGTTGGATCAACCGGGATCATTTCCAGTCGGGAGATACACTACCCCAGATGAATGCCTTCGGTGGCGAAGAAAGATTTTGGCTGGGACCTGAAGGGGGTCAGTATGCTATTTTCTTTTCTGAGGGTAAAGCATTCGTCTTTGAAAACTGGGCCACTCCCAAACTTATTGACCTGGACCCTTTTGATCTGGTCAGTCAATCCGAGAGAGAAGCGGTATTTGAGAAGAAGGCCAGGCTTACCAATTACTCCGGATTTAATTTCGATTTTAACATAAACAGGACCATTTCTGTCCTGGAGCACCATGAAATAGAAAAGACCCTGGATATCAGCATTGGTGCAGATATTAAGTCCGTGGGGTACAGTTCCAGGAATATTTTGGAGAATAGCAGCCAGCGGAAATGGCAAAAAGATTCGGGGTTGCTTTCCATCTGGTTGCTGGGCATGTTCAAACCCTCTTCCACCACTGTGGTGGTAATTCCTTACATAGACGGACCGGATTCCGAATTGGGGCCAGTGGTTAACGATAACTACTTTGGAGCAATTCCTCCTAACCGTCTGACCGTTGGTCCCCGGGCAATTTTCTTTAAAGGAGATGGTCAGGAGCGGGGCAAGATCGGGGTTTCCCCGCAACGAGCAGTAGATGTTCTGGGCAGCTATGATCTGCGCTCAAATTCATTAACCATTGTAAAATACAATAAGCCCGATGAAGTTTGGGACTATGTCAATTCAGCCTGGGAAATACAGGATGATCCCTATAAGGGCGATGTGATAAACTCATACAATGACGGCCCCGTGGAGCCAGGAGGCAAGCCCCTTGGTCCCTTTTACGAACTGGAAACTTCCTCACCTGCATTAGAGCTGGCGCCTGGTGAAAAGGTGGTGCATGTTCAATACACTTTTCATTTTGAAGGCCCTGAGGCAGATCTCGATATCATTTCCCGGGCTGTCCTGGGCGTTTCAATATCAGATATCAGTGGAGTATTCGATTAAATAGGGCAAAATGCCGTATCGCCAACCACCATACGAATTGTTTCAAAGTAACCGACCACATATTGATGATGGCTGATTGTTACCAATTTTAGCAAAGCTATCAGTAGGTTTTTATCGTTAAACAGTCTTTATGTTGAGTTGGCAGGATCTCGATATAAAGCTGTATAATTGATCCTGAGAGGCATTTTATAGAAACTTTAACATGATGACACCTGAAAAAGTATACCTGGTCACCATCGGTACCTTCATTTTGAAAGCAAAGCGAAATTCAATTCCCATGCTGGTGGCCAGCTTCTTACTGCTGGTATTTACATCTTCCGGTTATAGCCAGGCCCTGAACCTATCCAAGGAAGATCTCATTCGATATACCTCCGAATGGGAGGGGGAGCGTTTTCCTGATGGGCGCCCTAAGGTTCCGGATGACATCCTGGAAAGAATGAAGCTGGTCAATATTGAGGAAGCCTGGTCAGTGCTGCGCAATGAAGGCTATGATTATCAATTCGAACGGGGATGGAAGCATGTACATCCGGGCGGTGTTTTAGTGGGCCGGGCGCTCACTACCATGTACATGCCGCTGCGACCTGATGTGGATGATGAAGTCAGAAAGGCAGGAGAGGCAGCAGGACGCATTGGGAATGAAGTCTCCTGGCCCATCGACATGTTGGTTCCAGGAGACGTTTATGTGGCAGATGCCTGGGGTAGGGAGGCAGGTGGCGTTATCATTGGGGGAAACCTGGCAAACTCCATTTTTGCCAAATCGGGCAACGGTGTGGTAGTCGACGGTGAAATCAGGGATCTTGAGCAGCTTGAGGCCATAGAAGGATTCAATGCTTTTGTCAGGAACTGGAACCCATCATACTATTGGGCATCCATGATTGCGGGAATCAATATCCCTACCCGGATCGGCAGTGTAACGGTGATGCCGGGTGATATTGTACTGGGAAAACGGGAGGGTATTATCTTCGTTCCTCCGCACCTGGCGGAAAAGGTAGTCAAGACCTCTGAGATTGTACGTCTAAAAGATGCATTTGGTGTAGTTCGACTGAAGGAAGGTACTTATACCCCTGGACAAATTGATGCCCGATGGACGGAAGAAATTAATCAGGATTTTGAGCAATGGCTTGAAGATCATATCGATGAGCTGCCGGTTCCCAAAGAACAAGTGCAGGAGCTGCTAAAAGATCGAACATGGTAGGAGATAGGCTCGGTCGCAATGCCGGGAAGTACCTGTCACAGCCATACCTGCTACTGACCTGGATGGTACTAATCTCTTGTGGGGATCAGGGTGGCCAGACAGCGAATAACAGCGATTCAGCCCTATTGGCAGCGTCACAGGATGAGCATGGGCCGGTAGCCAACAGGACAACGTCAGCCAGGGCAGCAGATGGACATTATATTTCCTGGAGGGAACACTTGATTGACGGCCCTGAAATCAGTGGTATTCCCCTCAGTGGGAGTGATGGATTGATCATGGGAGACCTGGATCTGGATGGCCATCAGGACATTGTGTCAGTGCATGAAGGTGACACTGTATACGATGGCGTACCGCGGGGCTACATACGACTGGCTTTTGGGTCGGCGGATCAGGACCAATGGGAGCTGGTCACCCTGGCTGAGGGCAGTGAGGCAGGAGCAGCAGAAGATGTGGCTATCGGCGATATGAACGGAGACGGTTGGCCCGATGTATTGGCGGCTTGTGAATTGTCCCATCTTATCTATTTTCAGAATCCCGGGAAAGACATACGCAATGCCAGATGGGAAAGGGTCATACCACCGGCTACGGTGGACCGTGGATCATTTATACGGGTTTTTTGTGCAGATTTCAATGATGACGGAAGGCTGGAGGTAACCTCTCCAAATAAGGGCGCTCAAGATGTAAATCGACAGACAAAAAGCTTACATCCCATTTCATGGTTTGAGGTTAAGGGTGATCCATTAAACGGCAACTGGGAGGAGCATGAACTGACCAGTGTGATCATTCCGGAGAACTCCAGGCCGGTAGATCTGGATGGTGACGGAGATATTGATATTATAGGGGCATCCCGGGGAGAGGAACGTATCATGTGGTTTGAAAACCTGGGCGAGCCTACTATATCCTTTAGAGAACATAGTATTGAAGTCAAAAAGGATGATAAGCCATTTCCCGTACAGGGAGTTAATATTGACTTTGAGGACTTTAATGCGGATGGTCGTTTGGATATCCTGATCTGTGACAGGCCGTACAGGAACAATATCGGCTGGATAGCACAACCTGAGGACCCCTCCGGAGAGTGGAATTTTATCCCGATTGGGACCGTGAACCCAGACCAGCTGATAGGAATCGTGATCGCGGACATCAATGGTGATGGTAATCCGGATGTTATGACTGGAACTTATAGCAGTGCTCCACGCAATAAAGACGGGGAAAAAACCGTCAATGATGTATTGGGTAGACTTGCGTGGTTTGAACACCCCGGCAATGCTTATGATGTATGGATCAGACACGATTTTTCTCGTCGTATTAGGGGGATGTTTGATAAGTTTATACCCGTAGACCTGGATAAAGATGGTGATATGGACTTCGTAACCACCCGGGGGAACAGTTATCCCTACGATGGAGTGCTGTGGCTGGAGCAGGTTCGCAGCGCTGAGCCTGTGAATAGATTTACGCCTGCCAGAGAATCGGAGAGCCGGGAAATGGGATTGCCTCAACCGGTCAAACCGTAAAAAGCATAAGCATTGTCGTGGAAAAATTTTCGCTGGTCAGCCTGGGGCCGATCGGCGATTACTTGCTTGGCCGTTCCAATCCATTGTGCCAAAGACATATTTCTTAGGCATACCGGCCAATCACTGGCAAAAATTACCCGTTCCGGTCCGAAAGCATCAAAACAATGATCGACGATGGGGGCTATAAGTGTGGGGGTAAGAGGATAATCCCCGGCATTGTCCACAATACCTGAAATTTTGCAAATAATATTGTCCCGCTGAGCCAGCTGTTCCATATCGTGGTACCACTGATCCGGGTCATGACGGGGTGCTCTAGGGGCTTGCTGTTGTTCAGGGAAGAAAGCTATAGGGTCCGCATTACCGCAGTGATTTAAAATAAACCTGGTATCCGGACAGGCATCTAATAGTTGTGTCCCTGCAGCCAGTATTCCAGTATTGATATTCAGGTCGAAACTAAGTCCCAGGCTGCTCAAAAACCGGATGTTTTCAATGACCTGAGGTTGGAGCATATCTGATGCTTTGCCAAACGGATACCGGATCCCTTTCAAATGGGGGTCCCTTGATATCTCCCCCAGGTATGACTGAAACTGCTTATCGGTGGGATCAGCAGAGATAACTGCGGCCACCGTAGGATTTTCCGGGTCCTTACATAAGTTAAGCGCCCATTCGGCTTCTTTTCTTTTGTATTCTTTTGGAGCGCCAACCTCCATATAAATTGCTTTCACCACATTTTGCCCTTTGACCTCTAGCAGATAATCTTCCATTACAAAGCTCTTGTCAAGAGGGGGACTAACCCATTCCAGTGGGATCAAATCCAGATCCCAAAGGTGTTGATGGGTGTCAATAATTGGAATGCTTGAGTTTTGGTTACAGGCAGGCAGATAAACTGTAGATGCCAGTGCGGAAAGTGATGTGGTTTTTATGAAGTGTCGCCTGTTCATGTTTTGTTTATTTTAAAGCCGGGTGATCATTAAGGGCAAAAATCTGAAGCTGGTGGTCATTGTTAGCTACCACTATTAATGGAGTACCGTGCTTTTGTCTCAGTACTTGAATGTTTTTCACATCCCAGGGGGCGTAGAATCCACTGGCATATGCAGCAACAGGATAAAAGTTATTGCCGCCGTTACCCTTCAGGAGCAATCCAGTACTGGCATCATTACGAGCGGTCTCCACCTCGGCCTGAAACATATTGCCCGCTAAGAGCATATCTAGTAATCCATCTGAATTGAAATCCTCAATAATTATTCCGTTCACAGATGAGAATTGTGCCTCCAGGGGCAATTCTGTTATCTTGAATTGACCATTTCCCAAATTCTCAATAAAAACACTGGCAAAGGTAAACGCCTGTAAATGATAGGCTTTTTCAATGTTTTCCTGTCCGTAAACCTGTAAAAGGTCGGAGGAAGCGAAGGAACTATAGCTGGGAAATTTTTCTTTGATAAACGGCATTTGCTCAGAAGAGCATTGTTTACCTCTCAAGGGAAATACTTTTCCCTGTTGGTGATAACCCAGCACAATATCAAGCGTTCCGTTATTATCGAAGTCATCGGAAAATACTTCGAATGGCTCCTGCATTGAAGCCTGATATTTATAGTTCTTTCCTAAATTTCCTGCGACGTAATCCATGTCTCCATCCTTATCAACGTCTGCCTGAGCCAGACAGTACCACCATCCATTGGTGTTTCGGGTTGACGATGCCTGATAGGGATAAAAAATTCCATCCCGGTTCTCCAAAAAAGTGATAGGCATCCACTCACCAACCAACATTAAATCAATATCACCATCCGAGTCAAAATCGGTCCACTGTGCGTCGGTTACCATACCGATCTCTTGCAAGTCCACCGCGATCTGAGAGGTGAGATCTGTAAAAATCCCGCCATCATTAACCAAAACTGTGGAACTCACAGGCTTTGGATATTGCCCTGGACGTTGTCTGCCACCCACAAACAGATCCGGGTCTCCATCATTATCATAATCCGCAGACCGTACCACAGAGCTGCTGATAGGTAGATCGGGAAGAGCATTCTCGGCTCTGGTGAAACTGCCGTTCCCGTTGTTGATATACAATCGGTCCTGGTACATTGCGGATCCATCGGTCCATTCGTTACTGCCACTGGCTACATAAAGGTCCAGGTCACCGTCTGAGTCACTATCGAAAAAATGACCCCCGGTATCTTCAAACTGTTTGTCAGCTTCCCAGGTATAGGTTGCATTGGACTTAAAACCACCGGTATTATCCTGAACATACAGTTCACCCGGGAATCCTTTAGCGCCACCAATATAAAAATCCTCCAAACTGTCACCATTGATATCACCTACCACCAGGCAGGGACCTAATTGGGAGTATTTATGCGGCAGAAGAATCTCTTTCTCAAAGTCATCAAATGGCTGCTCCTGGTGATAATGATTTAATCCCATATCCTGAGTTATTTCGGTAAACAACGGTTTTGCGTTAGGGGTTTTACCTTCCTGACCACCGGTCTTGTCCTGCCGGATCTGCAGTCGTTGATTTGAGCTGACATTATGAAGATAGCTATAAGTGCCATTGGGCCATTGTATCTCTACTTCATCAATGATCTTGGCTGTACCCAGGCCAAAATGAATGACAGGTTCAACCGAAGACTGAAACCCCCTGGTGAGTTGAAGATTTTGATATTGGACCATGCCATCGGCGGTCACTTTCACAGTGGCTCCAACACCCAGTTCATTGTCCGCTGTTCCTGCTAGCGTCAATTGAAGATAGTTGGATTCTTTAGGAAAATTATCCGAAAAGATGTTCTCGTATATCGAAGCCTCGTCATCTATGTTGTTGAAGACCAAATCCAAATCTCCATCCCGGTCCAGGTCGGCATAGGCTGCTCCGGTAGTAAAGCCTTCATGATCAACACCCCATAAGTCCGATTGATTTAGAAAGGAGAGCCCGTCGCTGTTCTTGAAAAGGTAATTTTTGATCTTTGCTACCGGAAACTTTTCAATGATATCCAGAGCCTTTATCCGAGCAGCCGGATTAGCCAGTTGCGGCAGATAAACCACATTGTCTTTGTGTTGAATATCTCTTCTTATACCGTTGCTGATAAACAGGTCCTTAAAGCCGTCATTGTCGACATCAAATAGTAAAGGGCCCCAACTCCAATCTGTTTCCGAAACGCCGCTCAATTGAGCAATTTCACTGAACCTCCCAACCCCGGTATTAAGCTGCAGGGTATTTTGCATATATTGATAGTGATATCCCTCTTTGACCATACGCTGAAATCGCGCAGGATCCATCCCGGCCATGTTGGCCTTTTTTCGATAGTTGTCCGCTGCCAGCATATCACACACAATAATATCGAGATAGCCATCATTGTTTATATCATTGATGTCACTACCCATGCTGGAAAACGATATGTGGCCGAATGATTCATTTAACCGGTTGATAAATGTGCCATCTCCTTGATTGATATAAAGGAAATCCGGCTCAAAAAAGTCACTGGCAACATACAAATCGGGTAGCCCATCCCGGTTTAAATCCCCCACGGATGCACTTAAGCCGAAGGCGAAATGGTTAATTCCGGCATCCTTACTGATATCCGTGAATGAGCCGTCGTTATTGTTCCTGTATAATTTGTCCGCCTCAAAAGGGTCAGGGTTCTTTCTAGAAGCGAACAATTGCTCCTGACTGGCGAAAAACTTAACCGAATGATTCACCAGATACAGATCCAGGTCACCATCAATGTCAAAGTCAAAAAAACTGGCCTGCACGGAATATCCGTTATCATTTAAGCCGTATTGCTTTGCGCTTTCTTTAAATTTCCCATTTCCCTGGTTGATGTAAAGAAGATTGTTTCTGAAGTTTCTTTGCCCGGAACGGCATACATAAATATCCAGCCATCCATCATTGTTTATATCGGTAAAAGTAACCCCGGTGGTCCACAGGTTCGCACTTAAAATTCCGGCGGTTCGGGTAACATTCTGAAACTGCAGGTTCCCTTTGTTCAAATACAATTGGTCACCTGTCATATTGCCGGTAAAATAAATATCAGGCAGACCGTCATTATTGATATCTCCTATGGCTACACCTCCGCCATTGTAATAATATGGATACCTAAGAATGTTTTGCTCTTCTGATTCCCTTAAGTCATTGGAGAATTTTACCCCGGTGTGTTCACTGGGAACCAACACAAAAGCAGTGGTAGGTCTATTCACCGGTTGCCTGTCACCACAGGAAAAAAAGATTGGTAATAAGAGCGTTAGAATGAAATTTCTGAACATCAATAAATGCCTGGTTGGTCGTCTGCCGGGTAAGTTGAAGTTAACTTCCAAATTGCTATTTTATCGTTATTTAGCGCAAAAAGGAACAGTCGTTCTTTGTTTTGGGTTTGGATTTGGTGGACTCCTCTAACTTCTCCTTTAACCATCAAGCCCGATTCCACTGCAGGTACTGCCCGAAATCCTTCTTTATCAGTACCCTCTAATATCAAGCCGATACTGGCATCATTTCTGGTGGTCTCCACTTCCGCGGCATACAGGTTACCTGCAACTATGAAATCGGGTAAATCGTCTCCGTTGTAGTCAAAAGGCAATATCGCACCTATGGATGAGATTTGTGATAATCTGGGTAATGAATGTGATATTAGTTTGCCGTTGTCGTTTTCAAACCACAGATGTTCAAAGGTATTGGCCTGATAATAACTCGATTGTTCCAGCATGTTCTCTCCGTAAATATCCTCCAGAGATGCGTTGGCAAAGGATTCATAGGTTTGAAACTTCCTGGCAATTGACGGGACCTGTTCGGAGGAGCATTGCCTGCCTCTTAAGGGGAGGTTTTTGCCTTGCTTTATATAGCTTAAAACGATGTCAGAGGTTCCGTTTTGGTCAAAATCATTGGCATATATTGAAAAAGGGCTGGTGCTGGAAGCTTTGTATTTGTAATTCAATCCAAGGTTGCCGGCGATAATATCCTGGTCACCATCATTATCAACATCCCATAGCACCATTGTGCGCCACCAGCCGGTCAGGTCTCCCAATCCGAATTTCTCCTTTACATTTACAAACTCCCCATTTTGGTAGTTGTAGATCTCAATGCCCATCCATTCTCCGGTCACAATCAATTCACGGTGGGGATCATCATCGAGGTTGCCCCATTGAGCAGCAGTCACCAGACCCACGTGCTTTAAGGTCCCCATCTGACTTGACTCCAGGGGACTAAAGGAGATGTTTTGGTCAGTTCCTCCTAAATTTTCCAGTACCACTGATTCCGGAACATTGGGGTACTGGCCAGGTAAGATCCTGCCACCAACAAACAGGTCAGTATCGCCATCGCCGTCAAAGTCCAACGGCAGCACTACCTTGCCACTTGTCTGCACAGGTTGCTCCTGGGCCTCATGTTTAACGAATTGTCCGTTCTGGTTATAATAAAGCCTGTCCTGATAAAATTCTTCTGATTTGGAAGGATCATTTCCGCCGCTCACCACATACAGGTCCAAGTCATTGTCACCATCCAGATCGTATAAAATACCTCCGGTGTCTTCATAGATGCTGTCTTCTTCCCAAGGTCCCGGAAGTACCTCAAATTTTCCTGATGATGTCTGAATAAATAACCTGGCAGTATTTCCTTGGGAGTTCCCTATGAATATGTCATCCAGGCCGTCGCCATTTACATCACCAACTGCACTGCCTGGACCCAGATTAGAGTTTTTATGAGGCAATAGCGGTTCATTGGCAAAGTCGTCAAATTCGTTTTCCAGGTGTTTGAATGGCAGGTTGGTGTGTGGTGCCCTGGCAAAGGGGAGGTCTGCTTGCTTCTCATTTTTTCCTGTTGCGGATCGCAGTTGGGCTTCGTGGTGATGCACTTCTAAAACTTGATTTGCCAGGATGTTAAAGTAGTTGTTTTCAGTCCCGTCCGGCCAGGATACCTTTAATTGTGTAACTGTATCGGAATTACCCAGACCAAAATGGACCAAGGTTTCTACGGATGATTGAAACCCCCTGGTAAGGGTGTGGTCAATGAATTGCTGCTGGTCACCATTAATCAGGGTGATTTTCGCGCCAAGGCCAAAAGGGTTGTTTTTTGGTCCATGGAGCTTGATGCGCAAATAGCGGTGCTCTTTGGGTGATAGATTATTATAGATAGAGGCAGGGGAGTTGATGTTGTTAACGATCAATTCCAGGTCTCCGTCGTTGTCGAGGTCGCCATAGGCAACACCATTCGAAAAACCTTTTTCACCCAGGCCCCAATCATCTGCTTTATTATAAAAGCTAAGATTTCCCGCATTTTTGAAGGCATAGTTGCTTATCGGTGTACTCGGCAGTTTGGTGTAATCAGTTTTATTGCCAAAAAACGATGCGTTTTTAAAACTCATTACCGCGTCGTTGTTGTTGACATCCCTCAATATTCCATTAGTAATAAAAACATCCTTGAGACCGTCATTGTCCAAATCCACGAATAGCGCAGCCCAACTCCAGTCGGTGTTTGATAATCCGGTCATTTGTGAAACATCGCTGAAAACAGGCAGACCATCAAAATCGGTCCCGTTGTTAAGTTGCAGCGTATTTTGCATGTATTGGTAATGAAAACCCAGTGCCACTGATTTATAAAACGTACTGGGGCTCATACTTGCCATATTAGTTTTTGAGCGCTTGTGGTCGGAAGGAGTCATGTCTACCTGGACCACATCCAGTAAACCATCATTATTGAAATCACCAGCGTCCGCTCCCATTCCAAACATGGAAATATGGTTGGTGCTTTGCTTGATCACTTCCCGGAAGGTATTATCCTGATTGTTTATGTAGAGATAATCGGGGACTTTAAAATCATTGGAGAGATAGAGATCGGTCCAGCCATCGTTGTTGAAATCAGCGGCTACTACTCCCAGGGTTTGGGCGAGATTCTGAACATT
Source organism: Bacteroidia bacterium (assembly GCA_030430675.1). GTDB lineage: Bacteria > Bacteroidota > Bacteroidia > Cytophagales > Cyclobacteriaceae > SZUA-3. The sequence continues at coordinate 21,591 of JAUIKU010000061.1, forward strand.
AGCCCCTGCTGTTACATCTTTGAATGTCCCATTTTGCTCATTGTGATATAAGTGCCCGGAATAGCGGTGTTGGTTGTCCTTCATCATTTGGCTGTAGAAGAAATTGCCCTGACTTACCCCAAACAAAGGGTAACTGGCCACATACGCATCGAGGTACCCATCATTGTCGTAGTCAAAAAAGGTGGCTTGTATGGAAGGAGATTCGTCCGCCAACCCGTAAGACTCGGCCTGTTCGGTAAAGGTGAGATCCTGGTTGTTGATGTAAAGCTGATTGACCGCTTTTCGATTTTTGCCGGAACCTGCTAAGACAGAAAGATAGATATCCAGCCAGCCATCATTGTTGACATCTGCCATGGTTACTCCGGTATACCCGCGATCGTCACCTTCAATTCCGGAAAGCTCACTAATATCCTTAAACTGAAAATTGCCCTGGTTCAGGTATAGTTTGTTCGGGACCATATTCCCGGTAAAGAACAGGTCTTGCAGCCCATCGTTATTAATATCACCAACCGCTACACCACCACCCATGTACATGTAGGGGAAGGTATAGTAATTGAAGGTGTCGGATTCTACCAGTGTGTTGGAA
>JAUIKU010000062.1 GCA_030430675.1 Bacteroidia bacterium
TGACTTGGTGCATTGCCTGTTCTACTGACCGTTACAGGACCTTTAGTATCTGGGGCCGGATTAAAAGTTTAGCCTGGTACTGTTTAGTTAAATTACATGATTCAAGTGTCGGTACCGTGGTAACTACTAGTCCTGCTACCTGTGGTTTGGGGCGGTTATTCTTGTAGTGATAGCCCTCCGTTATTTGTGGTAATATTGGACACTATGAATTTGCCCAAAGCTCTTCCCTGGTTCACTCCATTTTCACAGGCAGGCAGATAATGAATACCCCCGTAAAGTCTGGAAATCGCCGCTTCCTCAGAGGCCTCAAAGAAACTGTTAAAGGTTCTTGGGGGAAGACCATACTCAAGTTCCGTGGTATCTTCAAATTTGAAGGGTTCTCCGAATAAACTGGTAAGGGCGGTTGCGGCGGCCGCCGAAATTACGCTGTGACCACTGGTATACTCCGGGAAAGGTGGTGTTTGTAGTACTGGTACCCAGTCTTCATCTATGTATTGATTGATTACTGTTTCCGGTCTGATCAGCTCAGAGCGATATTTTTCGTCCCAGCAGCTGATAAAGGCATCGGCCAGTGCGATACTGACCAGCACATAGGCTTCTGCCGTACCCATGAAATCTGCACCCGCCAACCTGGTGGCAATATTGGTAATTCCGATCCAATGCCCCCCGGGGGTGATCTTTTTGGTAGCAAACATCACATGACCCTGAGTATGACTAACATAGGGGTTGCAGTCCCAGAATTTGGCGATCTCCCGTTGTTCTTCATCCAGATTTTTTCCCACCTGATAAACTTCCATAACCTCTTCATAGAATTGACTCCCTTCGTCCATGTTAAATGGAGTAGGAGGTACCGGTACAAACTGTTGTGCCGAATCAATGACAAAGGGACGGATCTTGTTCCAATGTGGCTCAATGGCATCCATATAGCCAGGAGGTGTGGGCTGCCAGCGAAAAGGCCGGGTATCGATGGTATACTTTGGAAAAGTGCGGGTTTGCTTGTAATTGTCTTTATCGGCCCAGGCCAGAATGTGCGCTGCTACCTGGTTGCCATAGTCCAACGAAGCCTTCATCACACTTTCGGGCATCCCCATATCGTCATACTTCTGGTAGACTTCGTCGGCATATTCCTTCATTTGATCCTCGGAAAAAACCAGTGTGGTACCCACTATCAGATAAGCCTGAAGAGAGGCCAAAGGCAGGTTAATGTCCGGGTTTTCCGGTTTAGGCGCAGGTTCAAGATTAGTTAACTGGCCTGCCAGGCTTTGATAATCGGGGTAATCCTGGACTATAACCTCATAAGCCGCAATGCTGGGATAGGCATAGACCCTGCTGGCTACCGGGGGAGAAAAGATATCGTGTACAATAACATCGCTTAACTTCTTTACCGTGGCCCTGAAAATTTCCGGATCTGCGGCCAGTTCCTGGTACTGTTGTGATGATTTATCACAGCCAAACAGCAGGCAAACACTTAGAATAGATGCTATATATACTAATCTACCAAACATAACTACTCAACTTTTTGACTACAAATTTAATAATTTAACTGCTTTATATAGTGGAATTCTGCATTTTCCATGGCTATGGGCGGTTAATTTCAATGCCATGGTGATCGCAACTTCCACACCTGGGCTTTTGGTATCATTATCGAACCTTCGAGGGCATACCAGGCTAGTTTTGTATCGGGTTCGGGGAATACGCGGTTGACCAGTGTGTATTTACCGTTCTGTACAAATACTTCAATAATCGACTGATCAATCAGTACCTTGAGATTGAGGAAGCCATCTTCCAGTTTGACACTAACAGTATCGGCTCCTGGAAAAGCGGTATTGAATGCTACGTCACCGGAGCGCGTACGGTCAAAAATAAGCTGCTCATCTTGTGTCCGGTAAAAAATAGCAGTTTGATGCTTTCCATGAAATAATCGCAGGCCGAATTCTTCGGCATCCAGGGGTTTAAATTGTAAATGCATTTCAAGGGACAAACCCGAAAGGCTGTCCAGGGTTATTTGCCGGTTGTTGATTTCAACATCGCGGAACCGATGGCTTTCCTGCCTCAGCCCGGCCAGGTTGGACACTGGCTGCTGACGCAGCATAAAGCTTCCTTCAGGGTCAGGTTGAAGTGAAAGCTCCCTGGGTACAGCCATGCTTCCCCGCCAACCATTGGTTGGAATATCCGCCGCATATGCCCAATTATTGGCCCATCCCATCAGAATCCGGTGATTGGGAATATGGTTATAGGTGACAGCGGCGTAAAAATCTTTGCCATAGTCAACCCATTTAGGTGCGATAAATTCCTGGTCGGGTTGAAAAGTTTGACCATCAAAGGTGCCCACAAAATACTGAACACCCGCATAACCGGGTTGAGGGCCTCCGGCAGATACTATAAGCACCCATTTAGTAAGGCTGCCCTCTGGTGTGGTTATCTCTATGGGAAACAAGTCGGGACATTCCCAAATCTTTTCAGTATTGCCTTCCCCACCAAATTCACTTAGAAACTGCCAGTCAACCAGGTTCCCGGAGGCGTAAAACTGAACTTTATATTCCCGGGGGAGGGCTACCACCATGATCCATCTGTCGGATTGGGGGTGCCAGAACACCTTGGGATCTCTGAAATCCTTTTTAGCCAGATCAAGTACCGGATTGCCCCGGTATTTTTCCCAGGTCCTACCGGCATCACTGCTGTACGCCAGGCTTTGATGCTGTATGGAATCTTCAATGTGTGAGGTGTATACTGCCACCATGCAGTCTTTCCCCGGATCGGGGCACAATCCACTTTTATTGCCTTCGTCAACCACTGCACTTCCGGAAAAAATCATTATTCCGTCCTCTTCTACCAGGGCGACCGGCAAGTGATCCCAGTGTACCAGATCCGGAGAAACTGCATGTCCCCAACTCATATGTCCCCATTGATTGCCAAAGGGGTTGTATTGATAGAACAAATGGTATTCACCATCGTAATACACCAGCCCATTGGGGTCGTTCATCCAGTTCTTTTCGGGGCTGAAATGGAAATAGGGGCGGTAGCGCTCAGTGTGGGGGGCAACTGCCGCAGTAGCTGTTGCATTTACACCTGCCTCTGGTTGATGACAGGAATAAAATGAAAATAACAAACCACCAAGAAATACTAAACTCGCTATTCGCAATAGAGGAAGGGTTAATCTTTTGCCGTTCCCGATATAAAACCACCGGGAGCTATTCAAATATGGCAGAAAGAATCTACAGAAACAACGAGATTGGCAGTTGCCTTTTAAAAATTATATGAAGGGAATTAGTGGTACTATTGGATCACTCTTTTTTGGTAGTGATTTCTATTACACCGCCGTTTCCCCGGGTTCCATATTGTGAAGCATCCGCACCACTTAAAACGCTGATATTTGCTATGTCATTTACGTCCACCATCCCTGCTGCCTGGGCATAGCTATTGCCGATGGGTACCTTATCAATAACATAGAGTGGGTCGGTACCCGAGGGGCCAGCACCGCCCCTGATGGCGACTTTGGCATTATTCCCGGACCCCTGAACCATCACTCCAGGTTGTCGCCTGAGTAAGTCGGCCAGGCTCATGTAGGTTACGGTTTTTTCGGTCTTCTCTTTCTTTTTTTTCTTCTTTTTTTCCTTTTTGTCCTGTGCATCAGCCTGGAAAGCCACACACAATCCAAAGATGGCGATAAAAACAAGTTTGAGTACTCTCGGGAAATTCATGATTTTATTCATTAGTCTGGTTAGCAACTTTATTCAATATACTGTGAATTTAATCATTGAGCAGGTAAAATGATGTTAAAATTTGTCAACAATTGTCATGGAAATGTCCCGAAGTAAAGGGTCTGGCAGGCGGATTAGGAGTGATTTTCGGGCAGTTCGAACATGAATACTGCATGGGATTTAATAAATTGCCAGAACAAAACAAAAAGTTGAGAAGACCAGGATTTCTGTTATCGATTTGTATTACCGTGGTATGGCTGATTGCTGGTTGTGATGCCAATCAGTCCAGCGGTGACAAAGCGCTCAGTGAGGTCCAGGCAGCACGTCAGGCCGGGTTGGAATACCTCGATAAAAACAATCTGCCAGCTGCTGAAACCGAATTTAAAAAGCTTATCGACCTGGCCCCACAGGAGGTTATTGGCTATGTCAACCTCGGCATTGTTTATCTGCGCCAGGGAGACCTGTCCCGGTCCCAAGAATACCTGGATAAAGCGCTGGAACTGGACCCCGGAAACATTACTGTAAGACTAAATTTATATGAGCTTTATCAACAACAGGACCAGCGAGATCTTGCAGAGGCCCAGCTTCAGGAGATTCTAGAGGCAGATCCTGAAAACCTCTTTGCCCTTTACAAGTTGTCGCAGCAAAGCCAACCAAACCCAAAGGGATCCATGACTGAGTTGCCGGATTATTTGCTAAAGCTCATTGAGGTTGCTCCAACCAATATTGTTCCCCGGGTGTTTCTCCTGGAGTATCTTCTGGAAAACGGCCGCTACAACGAAGCACAAGAGCAGTTTGAAGACGTACAAAGCAAATTCGAAAGATTGCCGGAAGATACCGGGATACTTTTCACAGAGGCTTATGATCACCTCCAGAACTCCCGGGAAAGTGAGGCTTATACTACCATAGTGATGTTTCACAATCAATTGAAATTGACCGGCTGGTATCAAGCGGATGTCAGGGCCCTGAGAGGAAGCGAATATTCACAAATAGGAGTACCGGTGATTTCTTTCAGCCGGAAAATGGTGGGATTTGGAGGAGAAGAGGATAATCTGGTTTATCAGAATATTAGTTTTAGCGATGTGGCGGCTAACGCCGGTCTGAACCTGACGCCCGGATCTGATCAGGATTACCAGTCTTTTGTACTTTCAGGTGATTTGGACAATGATGGGGACCTCGATATTCTGCTGGGAGTCAATAATAACCAGGTTGACCAGGGGCTCCTGATGTATCGAAATGAACTGGGAAGGTTCGAAGAGGTGCTCAGCGCATCCGGAATTGAAAAAGTCAATAATTCCATTGGAGCCAGTCTGGCAGATTTTGATAACGACGGGTTCCTGGACATACTTTTAATATGTGAAAATTCAATTCACCTTTATCACAACACAGACCAACTGAAATACCAGGATGTAACGGTTTCCAGTGGTCTGAGTAAAATCAAAGGTACGCTGGTGTCGTTGTTTTTTGATGCGGATCACGACGGGGATCTGGACTTGTTTTTAGGTACTTCCCAATTAGACAGGTTATTTCAAAACAATGGTGATGGAAGTTTTACCGACATATCAAATCAGGCAGGAGTTGCAGGACCAACTGGAGCCACCAGGGATGTAGCATTGGGGGATTTTGATGATGATGGTGATATAGACTTTCTCGTGGCCAATGACCGGGGTAACAGGTTGTACTCCAATATGAGGATGGGCAGGTTTGAAGAGGTCTCTGCTGAAATGGGTTTAGATCCCGCTGAAGCAGCTGACCAGGTTTCGGCTGGGGATATCAATAATGATGGATTAATTGACCTGTTTATCACTTCCGTCTCAGGTGTAGTAAGTCTCTACCAGAATCAAAACAGACAAGGCTTTAAAGTGCTGCCTGAAATTACATTGGGAGCAGAGGGGAGTTTCTTTCCCAGGGTTCATGAATTTTTAGACTACGACAACGATGGGTGGCTCGATCTGGTAGTGGGCGGCGACCCCACACAAGATGGCACCAGTGGCATGGCTATACTGCACAATAATCAGTCAGGATTCGAAGACGTGACCCGGACACTACCGGAAGGGTTGTTGGCGGTGCACTCTCTGTCGATAGGCGACTATAACGAAGACAGCGACCTGGATGTTTTCACCACCTATAGAAATGGCGCAGTTGGCCTGTTGAGAAATGATGGGGGAAATATGAACTACCAGCTTAAGATTCAACTGGTAGGTCTGAGGCAGGGAAGTGGTAAAAACAATTATTTTGGAATTGGGTCGAAGGTGGAAGTCCGCGCCGGTAGCTTGTACCAGATGCGCACCATTACTTCTCCCAATGAATACTTTGGCCTGGGTGCAAATGAACGGGCTGATATATTGCGAATACGCTGGACCAACGGCGTACCGCAGAATATATTCTCCCCGCATAGCGACAGGGACCTGATTGAACAACAGCAACTTAAGGGGTCATGTCCTTTTCTATACACCTGGAATGGGGAGCGGTATGTATTTGTTAAGGATATGATGTGGAGGAGTGCCCTGGGGATGCCTTTGGGAATCATGACCTCCGACCAGTCCAGGGCTTACGCTTATCCCGATGCTTCCAAAGAATACCTGAAGATCCCAGGTGAAGTGCTGGATCTGGAAGGAAAGCCATACAGTGTTAAAATAACCGGGGAACTATGGGAAACCATTTACCTGGATCAATTGATACTATATGCTGTGGATCACCCGGCAACCACGGATTTTCTACTGGACGAAAAATTCGTGCCACCGCCTTTTCCCAAGCTGAATCTGTATCCTGTAACGGAACAGCATTATCCCGTCTCAGTGATTAGTGGGGAAAGCAATCAGCGAGAGAAGATCCTCAAAAAAGACAATGCATACATTTCGAATTTGCAGCGCTCCAGGCACCAGGGAATCGTGGAGTTGCAGGATCTGGTCATTGATCTGGGAGCCGGTATACCAGTGGAGAACCTACATCTTATTTTGAACGGCTGGATCTTTCCTGCGGATGCCAGTATCAATGTTGCGGTAGGTCAATCTTCCCAGGCAGGGATGGCTTCACCCTACCTGCAGGTGTTAAATGAATCCGGGGATTGGGTAACTGTTATCGATAACCTGGGATTTCCCCTGGGTAAGAACAAGACCATGGTTACCGATCTTTCCAAAGTGTTTCTGACAAATGATCGCAAGATTCGCATCAGAACCTCCATGCAAATATACTGGGATCAAATCTTCTATACTTACGCAACGGAACCATTCCGGAGGCATATAAATCAGGTGCCTGTCAATCAGGCCAATTTACAATTCCGGGGGTTCTCCCGGGAATATCGCAAGGGTGGCAACTACGGTCCTCACTGGTTCGATTATGATAAAATTACCAAGGAGCAAAAATGGATGGATCTGGAGGGTGATTATACCCGATACGGCGATGTGACTGATTTGATTCACGAATCTGATAATCAATACATTATTTATAATGCGGGTGATGAGGTATCGATCGACTTTGCGTCGGACCAGCTACCTGAGGTTCCCGAAGGATGGACTAGGGATTTTGTTATCTATAGCGTGGGATGGGTAAAAGACGGTGATCTGAATACTGCTTACGGTCAGACCGTAGATCCGCTGCCATTTCATGGCATGTCATCCTATCCCTATCCGGAACATGAGTCCTACCCCTATGCGGAGAAATCCGATTACCTGAAGAAGTACAACACCAGAAAGGTGGATAACACCAGCTTCAGAGAGTGGATTAAAACCGTGAACTAGTTTAATTACAAGTGCAGGACACCCGCGGCAATACAGATTGATGCAGGTTCATTTCATTTATTCTTTCCTTTCGGGATGCCAGGCATTTCTTACAGTCTGAAAACAAATGGATATCCCATAGGTCCGCAAAGACATTCCCCTGGTTTAGTTCAATGCCATAATCCAGTACCTCTTCCAGTGAACTTAGATGAGGCGGTGAGAAATAACCCATGGTTGACAAATGATCAAGCGCTCCGTTTCCGTACCTGGTGGGTATGACTGTCACACACCGGACCCCGGCTTCGAACGCGAAATCAATGGACCGTTTGGCCCATAGTATTCCTTCACTTTCATCCAGGAAAGGTGGTCGCAGCAGTACAAAGGCCCTGGTACCAATGGCGTTCTGTTGCAGTTGGCCGGCTGCATTCTTGAAATCCTCCAGGGTCATTTTCTTATTTAGCAGTTTCAGTACTTCTGGGTGCGCTGTTTCTAATCCCATGGCAATCTCCAGCTCCGGTTTTAGTAGCTGCAGAAACTTAAAAGTGTTCTCATTTATCAATCGCGGGTGGTTTTCTATCACTACTCGTTTATAACCCTGAAGAAGCTCCGCTATTGACGGGTAGTCGATTGCGGGTATGGCATTTGTGTCGAAAAAATTACCGCTGTTGTACAACTTGATGGTGGATACGTCGGGAATCTTGCCCAGCACCCATTCGATCTGCCTGGGGATTTCCCCGGGACTTACCGAAACAGAGGTGGTATTCTTCCATAGATCGCACATCAGGCATTGAAAGGGACACTCTTTATTGGTAAGGAAAATAGTTGCAACCTGTTCGATATCCCCTGAGGGGCTTCTTTCCTGCTCAACTAAGTAGGCATAAGGTTTTTCAGGATCAACCTTGTTTCTTTTCCCACGGTATGACCTAACCCACTTATTGTTGATTTCTAAATCAACCGGCGTTTTCATAAATGGCCTGGAACGCTTTCCGATAGATGATGTCTCTTTCGGGAAAAGATTTGCTGAAGGTATGCTCATTGCCTACGCCGTGTTGGAATCGTCTTTTCAGGTTTACCGGCATATCAAGACCGGTAATTGCCTTAATCCCCGCTGCCACGATTTCACCTTTTAACTGGTAAAGCATTTGGTGGTCCCATTCGGTCATCTGAATAAACGGGATGCCCTCAGCTATCTCTATTACGTTGGGCAGAGTATATGGACTGAACCCTGTAAAGCCGAGATGGTCTGCTGGTGCATAGGTTCTCATGTACCCTCTGCTCAGCCCACCACTGTAGGTAATTGAGTGCTTCATAGAGTCTATACCCCAGCCCTCCTGGTACAGCAAGCGATTGTTTAATACACTTTTTATGGTAAGCTCAGGATTTTCCTCAATGGGGTAGTCCTTTAGATTTTCATCCCCGCCATCACCATCCAGCATATATTTCCAATCGGGGTAGGTTTTTCTAATAGCTTCCAGCAAAGCCAAATTCACAGTTGCTGACTGAATATCCAGTGGTTTGTAGTCTTCCACGATTGACAATGTCTTCTTCCAGTCCAGATCTGATGCAGAGATTTCCATAGGCTCAAAAAACAGACCCATACCAAGCTGCTCCAAAAAGGATCTTGCCTGGGTTAGATCATCTCCCTGCCCATCTATACTGAGTGAAAAGGCCTTTAATCTGGAAGGGCTTTCGCCAAGCTCCAGTAAAGCCTGATGTGCCAGTAAAAATACCGAGCCGCTGTCAATTCCTCCCGAAAAACTGACCCCTACCGGGCCGGTTACAGCTACATTCTTAAACCACTTTTTTATTTCATCATACAGCTGTCCCATGTATATTTTGCCAATTTCTTCTTTGGTTAATCCCTGGAGCTTATTGCGTTCGGGGGTAAAAAACCGTGAGTAGGTAGGGTTGGGATCGGGACACCCCAACAGCTCGATTTTAGTTACATAATGTGCCGGCGCCATCCGGGTGTATGAAGGGTGAAACTGGTCATCGAGACCCTCTTTTTTCAGGTAATCGAAGATTGTATCTATTCGTTCAGCCAAAATCAAGCAAGGCCCATCAGAAAGCTTTGCAATAAAATAACGAATGGGCCTCCCGATCGAGCGGGCGATCCTGATGGTCTTACCCCTGGTTCCAACCAGGGCAAATTGCCCTTCGATCTGCCTGATCAGTTCGGGACTATCACCCATAAGGATGTCTGTAGCCTGCTGTACGGACATGTTGTAAATGGTGTTTTTTTCAGGGTCGGTAAGGTTGACTACTTTAGCTATATATTCCTGGTTCATTGTATTTGGTTTTGCGGGTCGGTGATTAAAGTTTATTTTACTACTCCTTCTCCTTTTTTAACAGTAAGATATCGATCACTGGCAATATTAACGATATTTTCTTCACTGCCATCTGCCCATTCGATACGAATTTTATCTACACGGCCATGTTTCCCTAACCCAAAATGGATCCTGGGATCACTGTAGGAAAGGTAACCGGTAGCGGGTTGATTGATCCGGGTTAATTCAAGATCACCGGAATAGATCGTTATTTTGGCCCCAATGGTAGTGCTCCCATCGGCTGGCGAAAGAAGTACTAATCCTACCCAATGACTGTTTTGATTGGTATTATTCCGCAGCAAAGTTGCCCGGCTATCTGGTTCAACATGCGAAACAATAATGTCCAGATCACCATCATTGTCAAAATCGAAGGCCGCCGCACCCCTTCCGGAATATTTTCCGGCAAAGTATTTTCCCCATCTCTCAGGGGAATTGGTAAACCGAGAATTGCCATTGTTTTCCAGCAGGAGCGGGGGCTGGGTTACCAACTCTTCTGCAGTGCCATTTGCGGAAAAGATGTCCAGGTCACCATCGTTGTCAAAGTCACACATCATGGCCGCCCAGCCTCCCTTGCCTTTAAAATGGTTGGCTATACCGCTACTGGTGGTTATGTCTTTGAATACCCCCAGCCCGGTATTCTGGTACAGTGAGCCATACTTCAGATCGGTGACCAGGATATCCACCCGACCGTCGCCATTCACGTCGCCCAGGGTAGCATGCATGGAGCCAGTAGCAGTTCCTTCACTGTTTACCGCTACCCCTGCTAAAACCCCTATCTCCTGGAAATTGTTGTTATCATTTTGGAATAAAAAGTTAGGCTGGTGATCATTACTTTGAAAAATGTCCAGGTCATGGTCTTCATCCACGTCAAAAATTGTAAGTCCCATACATTTTGACTGAGGATACCATAATCCGGATTTATCGGTTACTTCACTGAAGGTGCCGTTGCTGTTTTGCTGGTAGAGCAAGGTTGCCTGTCCCTGGTAATCTCCCGGGTGGGGCATAATTGAGGGGTCGGGGGAAGAGCGGATACTGGGATCAAAAGCCAGGAAATTACCTACCAGAATATCCGTGAGGTTATCCTGGTTGTAGTCAAAGAACCCAATGCTTACGCTCCACTTGGCAAAACCATTTAAAAGTGAGGGGCCCGCCAGTCCCAGTTCATCGGTAACATCACTAAAAGTACCGTCCCCATTGTTCCGATAGAACACGTTGGGCCCGTAGTTGGCCAGGTAGATGTCAGGGTCACCATCAGCATCATAATCGTATATTCCTGCTGCCATACTCCATTGTGCATTGGCCAACCCCGACTGGTGGCTGACATCGGTAAATGTGCCATCCCCGTTGTTGCGATACATCTTATTGGTGGCTTGCAGGTTCCGGATACCCTCAGGATCACTAATACCTTCCAGGTAGGTACCATTGAGCAGGTATATGTCGTAAAAGCCATCCAGGTTGTAGTCCAGGATAGAGATGCCCGCACCGCTGCTTTCCATAATATTCTCGTAGCTGGTATCTCCAAAGGTATATTGAAAACTGATACCTGACTCGCCGGTAATGTCGGTAAAAATTTGCTCCGATTGGCCCAAACAGGGGATAGCCATCCACATTAAAAACAGGGCAGGAGTTATTTTTTCAATATTCTTCATCCAGGTGTCATTTCATTTTAACCTCAATCGTTTCATAACCGACGATAGGTTGACGCTGATGATCTGTACCCATCATAACAACAGTAAAATTACCTGTATCATCAGAAAGTGGAATAGTGATTTGCCTTTTTTCCATGGTATTCCTATTAATTACCGGTGACCAATACAATGTGCCTCTGAAGTCGGGTACATTTTTATCCCTTGACAAATTAATGTGATCCATAAAGAAAGTCGGTGTGGTAAACCCCTGAATTTCCACCACGTTGGGTCCATCTTTGAGTTCTCGTACATACTTTACATCTCTGGTAGTTATCTCCATAATTCCACTTCGCAGCATGAATCCCTGAAAATTTTTATCCAGGGTGGAGGTTTTGTAAAAGAGTCGCACTTCAACAATATCCTGGTAAGCGATCTGCAAGACCTCTTCTTCATTGTAGGTGAGGAAGCCATCGACAATATACCAGGGATGGTCTTCAAATAACCTGCCTTGCTCCCGGTTAAATAGTCTTACGGTTTTGGTGCCGTCAACTTCACGTACCCTTACATTTTGAATGGCTTCATTTATAAACTGCTCGAAAGTGTAGATCTGTTTAAAATCAGCACTCCGGTAAATGGCATCCGGTACTTTGGGATCCGTAGTATCCTTCTCAACCTCTGGCCTGTTATACAAATTAAACAGTTCCACCACCTTTCTTCTTTTCTGTAACTGATCCAGGTAGCGCAAAACCCTGGCACTGCGAGGGGGTGGGCTTGGGTTGTAATAAGGGTCGTCAACTGCCGACAGGTTTTCAGGGATGAATTCTGGTACTAATGGGTTGTATGGGTCGAGGTTGAGGACCTGAAAAACTCCCAACCCACGGTAATCCGGAACGGCCACCTTGATAGTACCGTTTAGGGAGGATGCTCTGATCAATTGTGAAGTTCGGTCTACATAAACGGAAAGCAATCTGGATGAGACAGGTTCACCTGATTCCGGATCCACCAGTTTACCCTTCATATAAAGTGCCCGCTCCGGAAGTATCAGGGGTTCCGTATCCGGAAGCATTTCCGGACAGGTTATTTCCCTGAAAGACTCGAAGTTATAGCTTACCAAATCAGAGGGTATCACTGAAACTGAAATACTGGGTGCACTTAGCAGGTTAGAGGTACTATTCACCTCAAACGAAACCACTATAGAATCTCTTGGTTGGTAAGTTTTTTTGTCGGTGGTTACGGTTATGCCCATGGAACCTGAAGCTGCTGTGGGCGGGCGGGCAGGGTAACTTTCAGAGGGTATGTCATCATTGCCAGGAGAATATATGGGGATCCTGGCCTGGTAAATCATAGGTGGGTTAAAATTCAAATTATAGTGGGTATATGCCCTGAAACGGTAGTATCCTTCCGGGGCATCCATTGGAAGTGTAATACTCCCAAAACTGCTTCGCTCATGGATCAGTAATTTCTGGCGGGCGACAAGGTTGTTTTGATGAGTTACCAGGTCTACATGTAACACCCTGCTCCTGGCCTCATGCTCCTGGCCAAATTGATAGACTTTGAACCATATGGTTTCCCCGGCTCCGTAAAGTGGCTTGTCAAAATGTACGAACACACATTCCGGTCCCTGGCTTAATACCGGCACCCACAGGGATACCATAACAATTAGCAGCCAAATCCGGCTTGTGGAATATGAAGCCGGTCTAATCTTCATCCCAATAATCCGGTCTTTCGATTTGTATGCCTTCCTTGGTATTACAGAAGCAGCATTCCGGCAAATGATTTTCAAAGAATGACTGATCCATACAGGTAAATACAGGGTTAGGCTTAATAGTGAAAGGAGTAGTAAATGTCCTAACGGTAGTTTTTGCATTAACTCCAAAATATCCTAAAACAGCCTGACCATCTTCTTCTCGGAAGATGTTTCCGGTAACTCCCGCAGGCTGGACATCGAACAGGTTGCCAGATTGATTGGCCACTGCATCGATCTTCTTCCAATAATTAAGTTCTTCGTCGGAAATAGTGTACTGACTCACCAGAAAGTAATGCCGGGCGGTGAATTCATCATATGGTACCAACTCCCGGGTCCGTACTGTGAACCGGCTGACATAATTCTGCACACTGCTTTCGTTCTCGAAAAGCAGCACTTCAGTTTCATCGATAGGATCGATAAAATAGCAGGTTTCAGCGGTGTCGAAGGGTCCGCAGGACCTGTCGACCAATGAATACACTTCCTCCACTGTCCATCGCAAATGGTTGACCTCTTCCGAAGCCTCTGGTAGCGGAGTATCGATAAAAACATCGACAAAGGTCTTGTCTATAAGACTACCGGTACCGCCAACTATTTGCCTGGACCCAATTTCAAAATATATTTCATCCGGTTCCATGGGTTCAGGCAGTACCTGTGGTTCCGACAGGTAAATTCTCCCGTCGGACAGTACGATCTCAATATGATAGGACCTGCCTGGTACCCCTTGCAGATCATCGGGAGTAAGCAGGTATTTACCAGTCTCTATTTCCTGGTAGTCGGCAGAATTTCCGGTATTGTCGGATATTTTTATGCAGGCACCTGTTACCGGAACAGTAGGGGTGCCGAAACCAGAAGTCTGGGTGATGTCGATAAAGTGATCCTGGGGTAACTGGCTAAAATGACCATAAATGACCATGTGGCCGCTTTCATTTCCCGTTTCAAATGAGATAGGGTCCACACATCCATAGCAGAGCATCATTATTAGCAAAGTACATATGTTTAACCTCATTTTCATTTGAAAGTGAAAGTGTAAGTGACAGATGGAAAGACGCTGCCCAGAACCGACAAACGGTAGGCCTTTGCGGGTTGATTATTTTCTTTTCGGAAAAACACCGAGAAAGCGTTTCGACGGCCGTAGACATTGTATAGCGAAAAGGTAATACTATCCTGGTAACGCTTTCTTTTTACCGCATTCCGCTTATAGGTGTAAGACAGGTCAAGCCTGTGATAGTTGGGAATGCGGAATTCATTCCTGTTGCCATAGTGGGGGACCACAATATTGCCCAGGTTATAGGAACTGACGGGTGCAGTTATTGGTCGTCCGGAGGTAAAGTTAAATACCAAACCAAACCTTGATCGCCTGTTTATGGTCCAGTCCATTACCAGGTTGAAGTTGTGTGGACGGTCGAATTTCGCAGGAAACCATTCACTGGAAAATTTCTCGGATTCCAGCGGGACCTTGACGAAGGTTCTTGAAAAAGTATAAGACAGGTTTCCCCTGACCTTACCGGAGTGTCTTTTAAGGAAAAACTCTACTCCATGGGCTCTTCCGTCTCCCTGAAGGATCTCGTTTTCCACCTGGGGGTTTAGTATCAGGTCGGCAAAGTCTTTAAATTCAATAATGTCTGTCATACGTCGAAAAAACAGTTCTACTGAAGATTCCCAGGTATCCTGCCGGAAGTTTCTGAAATAACCGATTGAAAAATTATTTGAAATTGAGGGTTTGATACCGGAATTGCTGGTAATCCATTGATCAACCGGGAGCACGCCGGTTGTATTCGACAGCAGATGAAGGTATTGACTTATTCGGTTATAGCTGATTTTAACTGCACTTGATTGGCTTATACCGTATCTGAAGGAAACCCTGGGTTCAAGATTGGTGTATTGCTCATCCTGTGAGACTAGGTCTTCAGAGGATTCGGACCAGAAGATTGAGACTCGTAAACCAGCAGATAGGGCCAGATTTTCATTGACCTCCCACGAGTCATTAAGGTAAACCCCTAGCTCCCGGCCGGATCCTTTGGACACTTGTTCATCAAAATTCTGAGATCCAGCCGATCTCAATGTTTCATCTTTAGGGCGGTAATTAATCCACTCTCCGCCAAGGATCAGTTGATGATTTCCACGTTGTACGTTGATGTTTTCTTTCACTTTATATATTTCGAGCCCGTTTTTGAGTTCCGAAACACTCAGGCCGGACGGGTCAAAGTTCAGGTTATCCATATCGCCCTTGGAGGCTTCCAATTGAGACTGAATTGTTTGGCCAATTTCCTGGGTCCAGTCAAAGGAGATGTTCTTGTTGGACCACTCAAAACCCGCTTCCTCTTCAAAACTCACTCGATCAAAACTTTGAAAGTAGCCTATGGCGATTGATCCCTTATCAGATAGTTTGGAGGATAATTTGACATTGAAATCATAGAAGAAGGCATCGCTTTCCTGCACTTCAGGGATTTTTATCACCGGAAGTATCCAGTCCGCATAAGAGACTCTGCCCCCGGCCAACAGGCTGACCTTATCTTTTATCAAAGGGGTTTCCACTGACAGTTTGCTCATGACAGTTCCTACGCCACCGTTGATTTCAGTGCTGGTATAATTGTTTCCCTTTAACCTGACATCTAAAACAGAAGATAACCGGCCACCATATTGTGCAGGTATATTGCCTTTAAATAGCTGCACCTGGCTGATAAGGTCAGGGTTGAACATGGAAAAAAACCCCAGGGCATGACTGGCATTGGGAAAAATAACTCCATCCTGTAAGATCAGATTTTGATCAATATTGCCACCACGTACAAAGTAACCAGGAGCCCCTTCACCAATGGTTGTTACACCGGGAAGTGTTTGTATGGTTTTGATCACATCAGCTTCACCTAAAAATGAGGGCATCTCTTTGATCTGCTTTGGAGTAAGCGATACGATTCCAGTCTGTGGGTTCAACAATCTTTGTTCCGGACCTTCTCCTGATACCACTACTTCCATTAGTTCAATAGCTTCCTGGCTCATTTTGATCTCAATTTCACCTGGAGAATATACCCTGAGGTTACATATGAAAGGCTGATAGCCCACCCGGCGAGCCTCCATCTGATACACTCCGGCAGGCAGCAGTGTGGTAACCTGGCCATAAATGTCCGAGTTGATAGTTCGCTCATATTTCTCAAAATAAACTATCACACCATCCAGGGTGGATTCTTCATCTTCATCTTTGAAATAAAGCGTTATCTGTTGTGCTGTTGGAACGCTGGAGGTAGTGGAGTCACCTACTGCTAGTATTGGAAACCGGGTATCGATGCCTTGCAAATCAGTAGGCTGCCGGCCGAATATATAGTGGCTACCACCGGAACTTTCAATACGTGATTTTTCTGCCACAATAACATTATCTTTCCCGTATAGGACGAAGGAAAGTCCGGTATTTTCCAGGATAGTCTGAAAAGCCTGGTCCAACGGTAATTGTGTGAACTGGTGGTTTATGCTAGCCTCGGGTAACCATTGATCCCTGTAAAAAACCCTGATATCATAGCGTCGTTCCAGGTCCCGGAATACTTCTCTCAGCCCAACGTCATTGAACTGACCTGATATTTTTAAATCTTGTGCATGCAAGGAGGTGGTGTTGAGCCCTACCCATAATAATGCTGGTAATATGGTGTATTTTAGATTGCTCAAGCCTATCTTCTTTTAAACCATTGGATGCTGTCGTTATTGGTAGCCACGAGCAAAAGATCTATCCCCTGGAATTCAATTAGTGCCACATTTCTAACGTCTCCCCTGGTCGATATCCCGGTTTCCCTATTGGAGTAAATTTCATGACGCTGCTTCGCTACCGCTAACACCGCACCCCGTCCGGCTGCATACCGTCCTTCCAACATTGAAGCTGGGAACAAATTCCCCACGGAGAGGATCTCAATGGTACCGTCAGCCTTTATATCCGTGGTTATAAAATCCAGGATAGGACTTACCTGCAGCATATTTGGGAAAGGTACAAACCGAAACTGGTTATTTTGATTGATATAAACTCCGGATCTCAATTCCTGTACTTGAAGCTCATAAGCCCCGGTGAGTTCCTGGTTGAATAAATTCTGAGGAGTCGCTTCTGCATAGGTCAAACCCTTTCCTAACAATCGGCTAATGGACGGTATTTGTCTGGTTAGCATGGATTCTGAGGCAAATAGCGATTCATTTTCGCCATTGGTTATTGTTATTAAAGGGTCTGATTTTCCGTTTTGATCAAAATCACCCAGGTACAGATTCAGCGGATGGTCCGGGTCAGCTTTTAGCTTACTATTGAGGCCCAGATTGCCTACCAGAAGATCCTGGTCCCCATCACCATCGTAATCAAAACCATGGACTGATTTCCACCAGCCCGCGCTTTCAGGAATAGCATTAAGTTCAAACCCGGACCCATTAAAAGTTACTATTGCAATGTTCATCCATTCTCCTGCCAGTACCAGCGATCGGCCGCTTGTTTCACCAAGATCAACCCATTCAGCGTCGTTGATCATTCCCAGTGCCCCACCGTTAGGGAGCAGGTCGGACACGTCATGGAAAGACTTGCCCTCCTGGTTCTTTAAGAGATAGCTTTTGGGTGCGACCCCGTAATTCCAGGGTTCAACCTGACTGCCCAAAAAGACATCCAGCCAACCATCTCCGTCGAAATCGTTGATAGCAATAGAGGACCCGGTTTGGTAGACACCGTCGAATGCCTGAGATGATCGGGTTAACAATCCTTTTCCGTCATTCAGATACAATCGCGGCTGGCGGTTTGGCGAATTTCCCTGAAACTCATTTCCACCGCTTACTACCATCAGATCCTGGTCGCCATCACCATCAAAATCGAAGAATCCAGCGTCGACATCTTCAAAAAGCTGATCAGCAGCCAGTGCTGGCTGGTAGGATTTAGTGAAGCCATCAGTTGTTTGCAAATAAATGCAGGCAGGCTGATGTTTTGCTCCTCCTATGAAAAAATCATCCAGTCCATCCTGGTTCACATCTGCTACCGTCAGCGCCGGTCCTTCACGTGAATGCATATGCGGGATCAGTGGTTCACGGTTAAATTCAATGAAATTATTTTCGCGATGGACGAAATCCACTCCCAGCGCATCGCTGGAGACAATGGTAAAAATAGGAGTGGGGTTATCCTGGGCAGTGTGGGGAGGTGATGCATCTTTTTGAGAAAAGTGTATCTCCTGGTCTGCCGGTACATTTTTCACTTTAGATTGATGGCCTCCAGGCCAGGTAATGATCAAGGAGTCAATGGTCAGGGAGTTTCCCAGACCGAAATGAAGTCGATAGTCAACAGAAGATTTGAAACCTCGAACGGGGTACATTTCCAATAACTGGTAGTCGCTGTTGTGATATACCTCAGCTTTGGCGCCTATGGCCCTGGTATTTCCACTAACTCCGGTCAATTTAATGCTTAAGTAATGCGAGGAACTATCTGAAGTGCTATTGTTTTGCTTAATGATTGACTGATGGTCCAGGTTGTTCAGTACCAGGTCCAGGTCCCCGTCATTATCCAGATCGCCATAGGCGACGCCCTGAGTTATCAATTCGGGTAGTGAACCCCATGCTTTTGATACATTCGCAAAGGTCAGGTCATGATTATTGCGAAAGAAGTAGTTGGAAGCGTTTCCGGTGGGCATGGCGTTGAAAAGCACCGAATCCGGCACACGGGGATTACCTGTAACTTGTTCACTATTGATAAAATGAAGGTATTGCTGGTCGTTGGGACGTCCTTTAATCCCATTGGAAATAAACAGGTCTTTCCAGCCGTCATTGTTAAAATCTGCAAAGAGGGGCGCCCAGCTCCAGTCGGTAGCATGAACTCCCGCCATCATGGCGATATCGGAGAAAGTGCCGTCTCCCCGGTTCAATTGCAGCATATTACGCTTGTATTGGGGCATATAACCCATCTGCAGCTTCATGTTAAAGATCTCCAGGGGGTCTTCACCTACGATAGATTTTCTAATCAACTCGGATTCGGGAAGCATATCCAAAGTAATAATATCTATCAGACCATCGTTGTTGAAGTCGCCCAAATCACAGCCCATGGAAGACAAACTGGTATAATCGGCCATCTGGTGGTAGCCATCGGTAAAGGTCCCATTTCCATTATTGAGATAAAGGAAATCATTCTCTATGAAATCATTGGCTACCAGAACATCTGTAAAACCATCCTGGTTGATATCACTAAGGCCAATACCCAGACCATAGCCCAGGGCAGATTGATAGATGCCTGAGTTTGCGGTTATATCGACAAAATAATTGTCCTGATTTATATAAATCCTATCTCCCGCCAGTGAATCTGCCTGTAGTCTTTTTGAGGGGTCTTCAAATGAATTGCCGGCATGAACTGAATGGTTAAGTAAATAGGCATCCAAATCTCCGTCATTGTCCATGTCGAAAAAAGCCACCTGTGTGGAAAACCCTGCAAAATCGAGATTATAAAGGGATGCTTCTTCTTTAAAGGTCAGGTCACCCTGGTTGATATAGAGTTCGTTTTTCCCGGTTACTCCTTTATAGCTCCCCAGTCTGCACAGGTATATATCCAAAAGGCCGTCGCCATTGATATCGACCATGGATACCCCTGTTTTCCACAGTCCGGGTGACTTAACGCCGGCAGATTCGGAGATATCTTCAAACCTCATATTTCCCCGGTTTAGGTACAATGCGTTATTGCCTTCGTTGGCCACCAGGTAAATATCACTTAATCCATCGTTGTTGATGTCGCCAATGGCTACACCTCCGCCATCGTAATAATACAGGTAGTCTATCATATTAAATTTCTCGGAATAGCTCAGGTTGTTCTCGAAGTAGATTCCGGTCTTTTCTCCGGGGAGATCTGTGAACAAGGTACTACCTGATGGTTTCTGCTGGCAAGAGGGGGTAAGGGCTCCTATTGCAAGCAGGAGGGAGACGGTGCTCAGGTATGTAAAGCCACGCCCCATTTTTACTCAGTACTGCGTCGGTACATTTGCAAGTAGTCATTATTGTTGGCTACCAGGATACGTTCACCTGAGGCGGTGGAGATTTTCCGGATTTCCCTGACTGCCCGATCTAAGTTCAGCCCGGAGGCCACCGTGGGTATCAGTCTGAACGCTCCTTCACCGTCTCCTAGCAACAGGCTTCCGTAGCTGGCATCATACCTCCCCATTTCGGGTTTGGATTGGTACATGTTGCCCCCCAGAAGAATGTCCAAATGTTCATCTCCGTTGTAATCCTCTATGGAGATGGCAAAAGTATTAGAGAATTGTACCTGTACAGGCAAGGGTGTCTTGTTAAAGGACAGGTTTGGCCCACCTAGAAACAACGAGGTAGATAAATCAACGGCAGTGAGCCGGATGGCCGTTTCAAGCTCTTCCGCGGAGAAAATATCGGTTATTTGTTGGTCTTTGTAATCGACATAGCGTGAATACTTCTTTCCCACCGATGGGACCTGAAGTGCAAGGTCGTGTTTCAGGGCCAGGGGAAATAAACGGTCCCCTTCATATTGACAAATTATCTGTTCCGCCAGACCGTTAAGGTCAAAGTCCTTTACAAACATATTTATAGGTTTGTCTACCGTTGCCTTAAATCGGCTGTTCAATCCATGATTTCCCCCGACAATATCAATATATCCGTCTCCATTCAGGTCTGCGGTTTCAACGGCATTCCACCATCCGCTGGAGTTGGGTAAGGCATCCTTTTTCAAATTGAACTGACCGTTTTCATTCAGAAAAATGGAAACAGGCATCCATTTCCCTACTATTATCAGGTCCATATCGCCATCATTTTCCAGGTCTGCCCAACTGGCGTCGGTTATCATGCCCAGGTTCAACATTTCCGGTGCCGTCCTGTCTGTAATGTTGGTAAACCCTCCGCTGCCGTCATTCTCTAACAGGTAACCATTCGTGGGTTCACCATAATAAAAGGGCTTCATCCTGACCCCTACAAAAAGATCCAAGTCTCCGTCATCATCAAAATCCGCAGGTTTCACCACCGAGGTACTTTCGTACTTGTTCGCTGGCAGGGTTTGCCGGATCAGGGTAAATTCAAAGTTGTCACCGCCCTGGAACAGACGGTCATTCAATCCGGGAGACCGGGGGTTAAATTCACTTCCTCCACTGGCCACATACAGGTCTAAGTTGCCATCCCCATTGGCGTCGAATAATGCGCAGTCTACATCTTCGGAAATTTTGGTACGATCGAATTCCTTAATTTCAACCTTTGCAAATACGCCATCACTTTGCTGTGCATAAACCTGTCCGGGAAAACCGGCGGATCCTCCCATGAAAATATCCTCAAGGCCATCATTGTTGATGTCTCCCACACAAATACATGGTCCCTGGGCTGACCCCATTAGAAACAACAGCCGCTCGCGGTTGAAGTCAATAAATTCATTTTCAATATGCTTGATACCAGGTATCTGGGTGGAGTCTGTAGCCATAAACAGTGGTTCTGCAGCCGGTTTATGGTAGATGTCATTGACCTCTTTGCCATCAGATTCCTTTAGTGAAAGTACCTGATCCGTCTTTACATTGTTGAGCGTAGTTACCTTGCCGGACGGCCACCGCACTTCCACCGTTTCAACTTCGGTATGCTCACCCAACCCTAACAGCGGACGAGGATCCATAGTAGATTGAAAGCCTCTACTGGGTAAATGTTGTATCACATGTTTGCTGCTGCCGGTGGAAACTGAAATGTATGCTCCCAAAGCATTGCTATTGTGGTTTTCACCCGATAACTCAAATTTCAAATAGTGATTCTCCGGGAATAGTTTTTCAGTTTTATTCTCGTAGAGAAAGGTTGGCATATTGGTGTTGTTGACCACCAGGTCCATATCTCCATCATTATCCAGATCTCCGTAGGCTGCGCCATTCGAAAACCCGGGATGATCAAGACCTAGTTCATAAGACTGATTAGAAAAAGTGAGATCGGCGTGGTTGACATAAGCGTGGTTGGATATGGCCTGGCTGGGAATGTAACTTATCAGCGTTTGGAAGTCCACG
>JAUIKU010000311.1 GCA_030430675.1 Bacteroidia bacterium
CGCCTATGACGATGCAAATAACGCCCAGATCGCCTTAACGGATAGCATTGCCGGGCAGGTTCCCAACAAAAGGCCACTGTGGTTGCTGCCCGATTATTCCCTGGGAATAGTGCTGAAAGGAGAGACCATTCAGGACCTGGCAAAACAACGCACCTTTAATAATTTGATGATTTTGCTGGGGGTTGACCTGATATTGTTGATTGGTTTGTGGCTGGTTTACAGGAATATTAAGAAGGAGATCAAGCTGGCCCAAATTAAATCGGACTTTGTCAGCAACGTATCTCATGAGATCAGAACACCACTGGCCCTGATTAGCATGTTTGCCGAAACCCTTGAAATGGACCGGGCTGCGGATGACGATAAAAAGAAGGAATACTACTCAATTATCCGTAATGAATCTAACAGACTTACCTCTATTGTAAATAAAATTCTCAGCTTTAGTAAGATGGAGGCAGGAAAGATAAGTTATGATTTGCAACCGGAAAATATTACCGAGGTGATGGACGATATACTGAAGACCTATGATTATCATATGAAATCACTGGGGTTCCGGTGCGATTATTCGGCAGAAGAAGGATTGCCCTTAGTTAATATTGACCGGAATGCCGTGTCCGAGGCGGTAATCAACCTGCTGGATAATGCCATTAAGTACAGCAACGGGGCCAAGGATATTGAAGTCCGGCTGGGACATGAACAGAATGAGATTTATATAGAAGTAAAGGATCACGGTTTGGGGATAAGCCAGGAGGACCAGAAGTATGTTTTTGATAAATTTTACCGGGTGCCAACCGGGTCAGTTCACAATACTAAGGGAACAGGTCTGGGGTTAACCCTGGTATCGGCCATAATGTCGGCACACGGTGGGGCCGTTGAACTCGACAGTGAAGCGGGTCATGGCAGCACTTTCCGACTGGTATTCCCCGTGGCAAAAAATAACCATTGAGATGAAACAAATACTTATCGTTGAAGACGAGCCCAATATGAGACTTGGCTTGAAGGATAACCTGGAATTTGAGGGTTATCAGGTTAAGCTGGCAAATGACGGCAAACAGGGATTGGAGGAAATCGTAAACAATCAGTTCGACCTGGTGCTCCTGGATGTCATGCTACCGGAATTATCCGGATTTGACGTTTGTAAGATTGCCAGAGAACGCGGTGTGGCTACTCCAATAATACTGTTGACTGCCAAAGGGGAGGAGATCGATAAGGTACTGGGGCTGGAACTAGGGGCCGACGACTACATCACCAAGCCTTTTGGCCTTAGGGAGTTGCTGGCCAGGATAAAGGCGGTACTGAGAAGAGGCCCGGATAAAAAAGGAAGTCCCTCCGAAGCTACCATAGGCAGGATGAAAGTGAACTTCAATTCTTATATGGCCAACATCGACGAAGAACCGGTTAAAATGTCTCACAAGGAATTCGAAATATTGAAATATTTGTGGGAGCACCGCAACGATACAGTTAGCCGCTATCAATTACTTGAAGATATTTGGGGATACCATGAACAACCCACCACCAGGACCGTAGATAACTTCATTCTGAAACTGCGACAAAAGGTGGAAAAAAACCCTGAAGACCCCCAGATCATCCTTACTGTACACGGTATTGGCTATAAGATGCTGGCTGCCAGGGATTGAATTATACCCTTTTACATACTGGTGACATTTGATTACATCAGTTTACTGACACGTGACAAATGATTTGGTTGGTCGCCGTTAATTACCATAACAATTAACAAGAACCAAATCAGAATAGAAATGAAAGTGTTAGTAAACTTAATGACGATGGCCTTCCTGGTATTTGCAGCAAATCCTCTGTTGGCCAAAGAAGAAAATTCACTGGAAACCCTGGTCTCCGTAAAAGTTCTGGAACCCGGTAAAGTACAGGTGGCATACTACGGAAAGGCTACAGAAGTAGTGCGGGTATCAATTTATGATAATAACGATAAAGCTGTTTTCGAAGAATCGATCAGAAGTACCGGCGGAGTTAAAAAGCCTTACAACCTTAGAGAACTTCCCTACGGGAACTACAAGTTCAAGGTAAGGGTCAACGACGAGTTTACCGTTCATGATGTAGAATATAAAGCCCCAATGTATCCGGGAAACGTGAAAATGCAGGTCAAGGCCATCGACGGCGATAAGATAAAAATGATGGTAATGGGCCCCGGCTACAAGGATTTCAAATTGAGAATCTACAACGAAAATAATAAGCTGCTGCACCAGCAGGTGGTCAGGCAGAAGGACAATTATGGCAGGGTGTTCAATCTGAAAGGTACCAACACCCAGTCGGTCAAGGTGGTGTTGAGCAACAACACCCAGATCCTGCAGCGTAAGACTATTAATCTTTAAGTGGGGTTAAGACCTGGGAGACGCTGAGTTTCCCGGGTCTGTTTTTATTTTGATGACATTTTATGACATAAGTTTACCGAGAGATGACAAAAAGAGAAAACAACCTGATTACCTTTAACCCCGCTTTGATTAAAAAGGATATTTCAAGACATCCACAGTATCTGTGGATTTAGTTTGGTTACAGCATGCCCTTTTCTCCACGAGGGCATGCTTTTATTAGGATTCTACCAATGATGTGTAAGAAAAGATCAAAAGCTAAGTGGGTGTTGGTGGTATTGTGTTTCCTAAACCTGCCGGCGCTTGCGGCAGATGACTGGGAGTTGGTGATAAGCCTGGAAGGCAGATGGAAATTCAATATTGGTGATGGTAAAGAATGGGGACATCCTGATTTCGATGACAGTAATTGGGAAACGATCCCGGTTCCGGCCATGTGGGAAAATGAAGGATTCCACGGATACAATGGGTTTGCCTGGTATAGAAAAATGTTCAACGGATCGTATCTGACCAGGAACCAGCCGTTGTTCCTTTTCCTGGGTTATATAGATGATGCAGATGAAGTGTATGTCAATGGCAACCTGGTAGGAAAATCCGGGTCTTTTCCACCCAAATTTGCCACCGCTTACAAAGCATTCAGGAAGTACATGATCCCCAGTAGCTTTATCAACTACAACGGCAACAACCTGATTTCAGTGAGGGTGTATGACAAGTATGGTGAAGGAGGAATTGTGGGAGGAGACGTCGGAATATATACTTCAAAGGGAATACCCAATATGGTAATGGGCCTGGAGGGCACCTGGTCTTTCAAAGCCGGAGATGATCCCCAATGGAAAAATCGCTACTACAACGACCAGGACTGGGAGCAAATAGCAGTACCCAGCCCCTGGGAGAACCAGGGATTTCACAGATATGACGGTTTTGGATGGTATCGTAAGACCATTAGGTTTACGGAGGACCAACTGGACGAGCCCCTGGCATTGGTGCTGGGAAAGATTGACGATTTCGACCAGACGTTTTTTAACGGGAAAATGATTGGCAGTACCAACGACGGCAGATCCTACGGCCGAAGTTGGTCGTTCTCCAAGATCAGGGTATACGACCTGCCTGCCGATTTGATAAAAGTCGGTCAGACCAATACCATTGCCATCAGGGTTATGGATATAGGGAATGTAGGTGGAATATACGACGGACCGCTGGGTATTTTGCCAAAATCGCAGGTTAAGAGATTCCTGGACTACTACAGAAGCGAATGGTAAACCGCTTTGGAGCATTAATAACGATTTGATACCTCAATCGAATATAATGGTGCGGTTCTGGTACACCAGTACCTTGCGTTCCAGGTGTTTGTAAACCGCCCGTGAAAGTACGATCTTTTCCAGGTCTTTTCCCTTATGAATCAATTGAGGAACATCGTCCTTGTGGGATATATGTACCACCTCCTGTTCAATAATGGGCCCGGCATCCAGTTCCCGGGTCACGTAATGACTGCTGGCGCCAATGATCTTTACTCCTCGGGCATGCGCGGAGTGATAGGGCCTGGCCCCCGGAAATGCCGGCAAAAAGCTGTGATGGATGTTGATGATATTATTGGGATATGTATCAATAAGTTGATCAGTCAGAATC
>JAUIKU010000312.1 GCA_030430675.1 Bacteroidia bacterium
GAGGACTCAACCGCCAGTACAGCTCCTAAACAGGCGCCCGTCAGACTGGGCAACAGATACTTAGTCAACCTGTTATAGGGTACGTTGTACTTCCCATATTTCAAAAAAGAAGCAATGCCAAAAATATTCTGAAAAAACACCCCGATGCGATTGGTAGTATTGGCCAGGGTAATGGGAATATCCACAAAAAGCATGGCGCCAAAAGTGAAGATGGTACCGCTTCCGGCCAGGGTATTGACCACACCGGCAGCAAAGCCAGCAACCAGCAACAACAGCCCCTGATACCCGAAGTAGTCTGCAGCTACCATCGGGTAAATGGAGAGAGATACGTTGGATTATATAGGGATGTAACCATTATGGAATTCGCGGCTTCTGAAATTTAGTTGATTTGCCTTACACTTAAAAATAACAGGTAACTGTGACCAGGAGGGAAGGCTAAGGGTCGACATTCGGTCCCAAATGTGCTACTTTCAGTAGATCCTCTATATTGATTAAATCGATAACCAATTCAGGTATTTCAATTTTCCCAATGACTTCTTTTTACCGAGACTTTGATTTTCCTGGCTTCGATTCACGTTTTTTGACCAAAAACTTCAAAGCACCGATTCAACCATTCTGCCCAAATCATAGGGGATTATAACTATTAGAAACTTAATACAATAGGACCCAGGGCTAGATGAATACAGTTGGATAGATATTGCTAATATATTAGCATCATGCCAATATATTGGCATATTTATTCAACTCCACTCACGGATTAATTTAGTTTAATCATCTCATTATCAATTAGATAATATTGTTTTTGACTTTCGGCACGATGGTTGTCATCCGCTCCACCATAATTATGTTGAATCTTAAAAACAAAAAAATGAGAAAATTAAATGTTAGTACCATGATCCATTCAATTTGGCTCATGGGGATGGGGCTTACTTCGTTAGCCCAGTTACCCGACCCAGGTTTTTCTATTGACGGAACAACGGCCATTGTGATCACAGATCCTCAGAATGATTTCCTCAGTCCCGAGGGAGTCGCCTGGGGCGCTGTGGGGCAAAGTGTTGAGGAAAATAATACCATTGAAAATTTGGAAACCATTTTCCGATTGGCAGAACAGAACAACATTCCTGTCTTTATATCTCCACACTACTACTACCAGCATGATCATGGTTGGAGGTTTGAAGGTGCTTTGGAAAAGCTGATGCACAACATCAGCATGTTTGACAGGGGTGATCAATTAAATGTAAAAGGGTTCGAGGGTTCAGGTGCGGATTGGTTGAATCGCTATAAAAGATACATAGAAAAAGACAATGTCATCGTTGTTGGTCCCCACAAAGTATTTGGTCCGGAGCAGAATGACCTTGCCCTTCAACTTAGAAAGCAAAAGATTGACAAAGTAATACTAGCTGGCATGTCTGGGAATCTGTGCGTGGAATCTCATTTAAGGGAATTGCTTGAGGATGGATTCGAAGTGGCAGTGGTTGGTGATGCCACAGCCAGCGCCATTCTGCCAGACCTTGATGGGAATCAAGCCGCCCAGACAAATTACCGCATGGTTTCCAGTCATGTTTTCAAAACATCGGACTTGGAAAAAGCTTTCGGTGAAGCAAAAAAATAAAATCTCTTAAAACCTATAAAAACTAAAAGTCATGAAAAATTTAAAATTAACAATTCTACTCAGTGTTCTGGTTGCTACACTATCAAACCTTAGCACAATTGCCCAGGACATCAAATACTACAACCTGGATGATACCAAAATAGCTTTACGAGGGTATAGTCCTGTATCCTATTTCGAAAAAGGACGTCCAGAAATGGGTAAAAAGGAGTTTAAGTCAACCTATCAGGGAATCCACTATTATTTTACCAGTGCTTCACAAAAAAGAACATTCGAAGCTAATCCCTCAAAATATATTCCCGCTTATGGTGGATGGTGTGCCTACGGTATCGCCGTAGGAGGACTGTTCAGAATAGACCCGGAGAAATACAAAATAGTTGACGGTCAATTGCTGGTATTCCTTAACAATATTGAAGTTGATGCCCGGGATCTTTGGAATGAAACTCCCAATGGAGATGTGGTAAATAGTAAGAAAGCCAAAGAAAACTGGAAAAAGTTTAAGGTAGGTCAAAGACCCAATACGAACCTTTAGACAAAAACCTAAGGAGCATCCGATGGAATTACAATCAATCGGATGTTCCTTCAATAATTCTAATCATGAATCAGAACTACACAAGATATACATTTTCAAATAGCGTCAAGAAGGCGCAGGAAAAATTTGGATCCAGAGCTGCCTATCAAAAAGTTGAATTACAGGGGGCAGATCAATTTATTCTGACAGCCAGAGAAATCTCATTTATCAACGGGAGAGATGGTTTTTACATGGCTACTGTTGGAGAGAACGGATGGCCCTATGTACAATTTAGGGGAGGAGCGAAAGGTTTTATTCGGGTTCTCAATCATGAAACATTGGGTATTGCTGACTTCAGAGGAAATATGCAATATATCACCACTGGAAATATTAATGCCACTGGAAAAGCAGCGTTGATACTTTTGGACTATCCCACCAGAAGGAGATTAAAAATATGGACGGAGACCGAAGTCCTTGATCCGGCTCGACATGTTAATTTACTGGAAAAGTTGACCGTGGAAGGCTACGACGCTGTTATCGAACGCCTATTCGTCTTTCATATAAAAGCCTTCGATTGGAATTGCCCTCAGCACATCACCCCCAGGTATACTCTGGAGGAAATAAAAACGGATCTTTTGCCTAACAATTTGGATATCATCAAGGATTGCCGTCCCCAGCATTTGAAATCTGATTCACATCCGAATAACTCAAACGAGCCAAAATGAAAAGGATTGCCATCAACGGATTTGGTAAGATCGGAAGAGCTGCATTGAAGATAATCATGGACACTCCCGATCTGGAAGTAGTGGCCATCACAGGTTTGATGTTTGTGGTGATCATAAGCGGTTTTTTGCATCCAATTACAGCACAAAATGTACCAACGTCTTCGTTTAAGATTTCGCATGACAATGATGCTTTAAAATTTAAGAACGTTACCGACAGGGATTATTCATTTGGAATTAGCGCCAATTACCAACAAACGGTAAAACCAGCATTCGTGAAGTTTCTTCCCACCAGGAATTTTAAAGATGTAAAAAACAAATATATCGGAGGTTTAGAGGTATCCCTGAAGGGATATACACCTACTAAACTCAAATACCGTTTAGATTCACTTGCTGATAGGCCCTTTGCGGGAACACTGACTATCGCTCCATATGTCGTCTCTGTAAACAGCAAACGACTCCTAAAGCTGACACTAGAGACAGGAGTAAGAGGCCCCGCGGCGCAGGCAGGGGAAATACAAAACTGGTTTCATAAAGTTATTGGAGATGATTATGTATCAGGATGGGACAATCAACTGGATAATAAATACTTAATCAATTTATACCTACAGTACGCCAAATCATTTTCCGTTTTCGAGTACCTGGATTTAATCCCGGAATCATCTGTTGCCCTTGGCAACCACCTAACCTACTTGCAGCAAGGTCTAAGGTTTAGGGCGGGCCTTTTCAACAGTATTGACCGTTCCACTACTTACTCTACGGATTTGGGGATATCCGACCGTATTGAGGTATTCGCTTCATTTCTTGCATATGGAAGAATTCAGGTAGTGGATGCTACCTGGGGAAATGAACGCGTGCTACGGGATGATTTTATGATCATAGACAAAAACAACCTGGTCGGTGGATATCAAGCAGCACTGCATTTCGAACTCTATAGGGTAGGTGTAGAGGTTTCTTATCATAAGGTAACACCGGGTTCTAACCTTTCAATCAAGCACAGCTATGGGAACATTTCACTTAGGTATAAATGGTAATAAACCAATTACTGCTATGAAGAAAATTGTAATCATCGGTAATGGCATTTCAGGAGTCACCGCGGCCCGAAATTT